>CAIZGA010000132.1 GCA_903932385.1 uncultured Acidobacteriota bacterium | reverse complement strand
GCGTCCGCTGGTTGTATTGAATGACGCGGAACTCGAAGGGATTCTGGAGCCGGAACATGCACACTGAGGACAAGAAGAAAAACGGAGACGGATCGCCTTCGCCGGGCTATGAGCTGAGCGACGTTAACGTCAGCGGCACACTGGTATTTGTGGCCGGTCTGCTGGCCAGCGTCATCGTGTTCTTTGTGGTGTGCTGGGCGATGGGAAAGATCATGAACGCGCAGCTGGCCAAGGAAGACGGGCCGGTAAACCACTGGCGCCAGGGCGGCCCGCAGGACAGCAAGGGCAACCTGGTTTCCAATCCGGAGATGGAGCAGAGCAAGCTGGGGCAGCTGGTCAACAATTTCCCCTCGCCGCGTGTGCAGCTGGATGACGGCAACCAGGATGTTGCCGACCTTCATGCCCGCGAGGACTTGTATCTGGAGCACTACACCTGGGCGGATGCAGCCCATACCACCGTGCGGATTCCGATTGAGCGGGCGATGCAGTTGATTGTAGAGCGCAGCCTGCCGACAGCGCCGACGGTCCAGACCGATGATGCGAAATTTACCGGTGCAAGTGTGCCGGTGGTAACAGCACCGCTGACCAGTGGATTTGCCCGCACGGCTTACGAGCAGGAGCAGATTCAGACCCGCCGCGAAAAGATGAATGAAGACGCGGGCAGCGAGACAGCATCCAAGTAAGTTTTTTGAAATAGAACCGAAGAGAAATCAGGAACCAATGTTTCAGCAGCAGACAATCCGGAGCAAGCGGCAAGCAGCGGGACGGCGGTGGGCGCTGACAGCGACCTGCATGCTGGCCATGCTGGCAGGGTACGGATCGGCTTCCGCGCAGGTGACCAGCTACGGCGACAAGCAGATGGGTGATAACTCGGACGAGTTGCCCAAGGTACTGCACATCGTAAAGGTGGAGCAGCGGCTGAACAGCATGCTGCCGCTGGATGCACAATTCAGCGATGAAACCGGCAAGCAGGTTCGGCTGGGCGATTACTTCGGCAAACGCCCGGTGGTCCTGCTCGAGGTTTACTACGAATGCAAGATGCTTTGCTCGGAAGAATTGAAGGGTTTGGTTGGAGCCATTGATATGCTCTCGCTGAAGCCGGGCAAGGATTATGACATCGTCGTAGTGAGCATTGACCCGAGCGAGAACCAGGTGCAGGCGGCGCAGGCCAAGGCAACGTATCTGGCGCGTTACGGGCACCCGGAGACTGCGAACGGCTGGCACTTTTTGACCGGCACGCAGCAGAATATTGACGCGGTTTGTGCGGCGACGGGCTTTGGTTACGTCAAGATGCCCACTGCAGAAAAGGGCTACCAGTATGCCCACGCGAGCGCGATTGAAATTGTGACGCCGCAGGGACGGATTGCACAGTATTACCTGGGTGTGGAGTACTCGCCCAAGGACGTGCTGCTGGGTCTGGTGGAAGCTTCCAGCAACAAGATTGGCACCCCGGTGGAGAACATCCTCACCTACTGCTATCACTATGACCCGACCAAAAACCATCAGACGCTGATTGTGGCGCGCGTGGTGCAGTTGGGCGGAATTGTAACCGTGGCCGGCCTGGGCGGATTTATGTTCCTGATGTTCCGGCGCGACATTCAGCTGGGTCGTAATCATGACAAAGACGACAACAACAGCGGAAAGAAACAGAATGGGTAAGGATAACGATGCCTATTAGTCCCGTAATCTGGCAGTTTTGGCAAAAATGGCTCACCAACTTCGGCTTGCTGCCGGCGGAAGCCTCAACCGTGGCGCCCCAGATGGATGCGCTGTTCTGGGTGCTCGTGCTGATTTCGATTTTTGGCACGGTGCTGGTGGTGGCGTTGGTGATTTACTTCTCCGCGCGTTACCAGAAGGACAACCACCCGGTCGCCGAGGACATTGAAGGCTCGACGGTGCTCGAAGTCACCTGGACGCTGATTCCGCTCATCCTGTTCATGATTTGCTTTGTGTGGGGAGCGCTGCTGTACTTCCGCATCTTCAACCCGCCAGCGAACGCGATGAACATCTACGTGGTGGGCAAGCAGTGGATGTGGAAGGCCGAGCATCCGGGCGGCCAGCATGAGATCAATGCGCTGCATGTGCCGATGGGCGTACCTGTCCAGCTGACGCTGATTTCGCAGGACGTGTTTCACAGCTTCTCGGTGCCGGCATTCCGCGTGAAGCGTGAAGCGATTCCGGGCCACTACAACACGGTCTGGTTTGAAGCCACCAAGACCGGCACGTATGACATTTTCTGCACACAGTATTGCGGCACGGCGCACTCTGCCATGATCGGCACCGTGACCGTACTGACGCCGGAAGAATACAAGGCATGGGCCGCGTCGAGCACCAGCGGCATGTCGCTGGCGCAGAACGGAGAGCGGCTGTTCTCCAGCATGCAGTGCAACGCATGCCATAGCGGAGCACCGGATGCACGCGGGCCATCGCTGGCCGGCGTCTACGGCACCAAGCTGCAACTTGCCAATGGCGGCGATGTTTATGTGGATGAAGCCTTCCTTCGGCAGGCCATCCTTAGCCCGTCACAGCACGTCACTGCCGGTTACTCGCCGATTATGCCGACCTATCAGGGCCAGATCAGCGAAGACGGCCTGATTGACCTGGTCGAATACATCAAGACGCTGCACACAGATGACCGCAATCAGCAGACACTGACCAATTCAACCCCAACCAATGCGGTAACTCCCGCAGCCGGGATGGTGAAGCCATGAGTGCAACAATTATTTCGCTGCCGGACCAGAGTACGGCCAGATTACCCAAAGTCAACTACCTGAACAAGGAGCACGGCCTGTTGAGCTGGCTGTTGACCGGCGACCACAAACGTATCGCGATGCTGTACCTCATCTCGACGACGTTCTTCTTTGTCATCGGTGGAGCCTTTGCCGCATTCATCCGCATGGAGCTGCTGACACCGGCGCCGGACCTGATGACTTCGGACACCTATAACAAGGTG
>CAIZGA010000131.1 GCA_903932385.1 uncultured Acidobacteriota bacterium | reverse complement strand
TCATAGAAATTGTTGTAGGTGGTCAGCTTGGCGAAGGGAGTCCAGTCTTCACCGGGCGTTGCGTAATTGCTGTGGACTGTATTCAGTTTGTCGGCAAAGGCGCGGGATGCCGGGCTGAGCAGGGCAGCGGCTCCGGCGGTAGCGGCTGCAGTCAGCAGACGTCTGCGGGTGAATTTTTCGTAAGCTGCCTGCGGGGTAATTTCTGAGGAAGCAATATCGCTGGCTTTGCGCAACAGCATGGTGTGGGCTCCTTGCCTGGCTACAGGCTATCTCTATCCGCTGGCGATTGCACAGCCTCTATTGGTGAGATGGTAGATTTGGCAGAAAGTTACAGCTTTGGGAAAATAATTTGTAATTTGTTGCCTGCATTGGATTTATTCGATTTTCCAGGGGCAATTCCGGCGTATACGACAACTGCCTCCCGGCTCCGATACTATGAATTGATACTGATATCTATACGCTGTCGGGTGTGGTTTGGATTTCCGGCAGGCGAACGGAAGCTGGCATGATGAGGCCGGAAGTACTGAAAGAACTGGAACGAATTGTGGGCGCGAAGGGGCTGATTGCCCGGCCCGAACAACTGGCCACCTATGAATGTGACGGGCTGACGAATTTTCGCGAGTCGCCGGGCGCGGTGGTGTTGCCGGAGTCTGCCGCAGAGGTTCAGGCCGTGGTGCAACTGTGCGCGCGGCACAAGATTCCATTCGTCTCGCGCGGCGCTGGAACCAGGTTGAGCGGCGGCGCGTTGCCGGTGCAAGGCTGTCTGCTGATTGGCCTCTCGCGCATGAACCGCATTCTTGAAGTGGACACTGCCAATCAGCGAGTGACCGTGGAACCGGGCGTCATCAACACGCATGTGACCCAGCGCGTTGCTGCAGCAGGATATTTCTTTGCGCCGGACCCGTCGTCGCAACCGGTTTGCACGCTAGGCGGCAACGTTGCGGAAAATTCCGGCGGCGCGCATTGCCTGAAGTACGGCTTCACCTCCACGCACGTGTTGGGAGTGGAAGTGGTGTTGCCCACCGGCGAGTTGGTGCATCTGGGCGGCGCGGGAGAAGATGCGCCGGGATACGATCTGCTGGGCGTGGTGGTCGGATCAGAAGGAACGCTGGGCGTGGTGACGAAAATTATCCTGCGCATTACCAAGCGGCCGGAAACCGTGCAGACTGTGTTAGCGGCGTTTGATTCGACGACAGCCGCGGCGCAGGCGGTGAGTGACATCATCGCTGCTGGCATGTTGCCGGCGGCCATTGAAATGATGGACCGCGTTTCCATTGAAGCCGTTGAAGCGGCGGTGCATGCGAATTATCCGCTGTGCGACGGGCTGTTGCTGGTGGAACTCGACGGGCCGCGCGCTGAAGTGGATGCGCTGATGACCGGCGTGAAAAAAATCTGCAAAGACAATGGCGCCTGGGAAATTCGGTTGGCGCAGTCGGATGAGGAACGAGCGCTGCTGTGGAAGGGGCGCAAGGCCGCCTTTGCCGCGATGGGTCGCGTGGCGCACAACTATATCGTGCAGGACGGCGTGATTCCGCGCACCGCGCTGCCGAAGATGTTGAAGGCCATGGAACGCATGAGCCGCGAAACCGGTCTGCGCATCGCCAATGTCTTCCACGCCGGTGACGGCAATCTGCATCCGATGGTGCTATACGACGAGAACAATGTCGGCGAAGAGTCGCGGGCGCTGGAATTGAGCTACGACATTCTGCGGCTGTGTGTGGACTCCGGCGGTTCCATCACCGGCGAACATGGCGTGGGTCGCGAGAAGCAGCAGGTGATGGGCTACATGTTTTCTGAGCCGGATCTCGACACAATGCAGCGTGTCCGTTGCGCGTTTGATCCGGAATTAATCAGCAATCCCGATAAAGTTTTTCCGCGCCCGCGTCTGTGTGCGGAGAAGACCGGCAAGTGGGAACCGCATCCGCTGGAAGTGGCGGGAAAGGCGGAAATATTCTGATGGCTGCGAAATTAATTACCAAGCTGCAAAAAATTGTCGGTGAAAAATATCTGCAGCATGTTGGGGAACAGCTGCATGTATCTCCGGCTACGACCGATGAAGTGAGTGCGATACTGCGAGCGGCCAACGATGCCGGAGCCGTTGTGATGCCGACTGGTGGTGGAACCAAACTCGGTTGGGGCAATCCGGTGGCGGCGCAGGTGGTGCTGCACACCAGCCGCATGAAAAAAGTTCTGGAACACACCTGGCAGGACCTGACTGTCTGCATGCAGGCAGGATGCACATGGGACGGGATGCAGCAAACGCTGGCGCGGCATGGTCAGATGGTGGCGCTGGACCCGATGTGGCCGGAGCTGGCCACCATCGGCGGCATTGCAGCGACGAATGATTCCGGTGCACTGCGACTGCGTTACGGATCGCTGCGCGATCTGGTGCTGGGCATGACGATTGTGCTGGCCGATGGAACCATCGCGCGCAGCGGCGGCAAAGTGGTGAAGAACGTTGCCGGCTACGACATGCACAAACTGATGACCGGCGCGCACGGCACACTCGGTATCATCACCGAGGTTAATTTCCGTTTGCATCCTCTGGAAAAACACGCGGAGCAATGGAGCGTACTCGGCGATGTGGCGGCGCTTGGCTCGGCGATGCTGAAGGTGCTTGACTCCACCATGCAGGTGAGCGCGATGCAGATTGTCAGCAGTGGCATGGGGCAACCGGCGCGGCTGGATGTGCGATTCGCCGGACATCCCGATTGCCTTGCAGACCAGCGCGAGCGGTTGCGTGCAATCGTCGGCGGGTTGGAGATGGAGATCAATGGCGATACTGTCTGGAAGTCGCGCGAAAAACTTTTCAGCCGTGCAGCGCAACGGGATGCTCTGGTCATCAAAGCTGTGATGCTGCCAACGCAAATTGCATCCATCACGGCGATGCTTGGCAGCGGCAACTGCGAATCGCAAAGTGTGACGCAGGCCAGAGGATTGATGACTGCGGCACTGTATGGCAATGCCGAAACGCTGGCGCGGTTGGTGCGCGAGTTGCGCAGCGAGTTGGCATACAGCGGCGGCTCGGTGGTGGTGTTGCGAATGCCGCAGGCGATGCAGGGCAGCATCGATGCGTGGGGTGAAGTGGGCACATCATTGCCGCTGATGCGGCGCGTGAAATACGAACTCGATTCGGCGAGCATACTGAATCGTGGACGCATGGCAGGAGGAATCTAAGCTTGGCGGAAACTTTGGTAAAAATTGCAGCACAGCATGCTTCCCACGATTCGCACCCCGCGCTCGACTCGCATGGGGGCGGCGAATCCATGCACGGCAGTACGCGCATGGTTGGGCCGTCGGCCTTTGATGCGTATCATGCGCCGGAAAAAGATTTGCTGCGTGAATGCGTTCATTGCGGCTTCTGTCTCTCAGCGTGCCCAACGTATTCACTCTGGCAGGATGAAATGGATTCGCCGCGCGGCCGAATCTACATGATGCGACAGGCCAGCGAAGGCGCCATCTCGCTTTCCGGCAGCTTCCAGGTGCATATCGACAACTGCCTCGGCTGCATGGCGTGCATGACGGCGTGTCCTTCCGGCGTGAAGTATGACCTGCTGCTGGAAGCAACACGCGCACAGATGGAGATTAAAGTTCCGCGCTCGCTGCTGGACCGTTTGTATCGGAGGATGCTCTTCGCAACCTTTCCGCATCCCAAACGCCTGAAGTGGATGGCGATGCCATTGGGTCTGTATCAGAAGAGCGGATTGCAATCGCTGGTGCGCCGCAGTGGGATACTGAAATTAATTCCTGCGCGACTCAGCAGCATGGAAGCGTTGATGCCAGCAGCGCCGGCGAAGTCGGAACCACTGCCGGCGTTTTTGCCCGCACAGGGCAAGTCGCAGATGCGCGTTGCAATGATTACCTGCTGCGTGCAGTCGGTCTTTTTCCCCAACGTAAATGCGGCCACTGCACGCGTGCTTTCTGCAGAGGGTTGTGATGTTGTCATCCCGCAGGAGCAGGGATGCTGCGGCGCGTTGATGACGCACACCGGCGAAGAAAAGGAAGGACTCGTTTTCGCACGCAAGCTGATTGAAAAGTTTGAAGCCGACCCGGTGGACCGCATCGTGATTAATGCTGCCGGCTGCGGGTCCACGCTGAAGGAATACGGCCACCTGCTGCGCGATGATCCGGAGTGGGCGGAACGCGCGCGCGCCTTCAGTGAGAAATGCCGCGACCTGAGTGAGATGTTGACGGAGTTGAAGCCTCGCGCCAAACGTCACCCGCTACCGATTCAGATTGCGTATCACGATGCCTGCCATCTGCAACACGCGCAGAAGATTCGCAAGGAGCCGCGGCAGTTGTTGGGCGGCATACCGCAGCTCGGTCTGCGAGAGATTCCGGATGCCTCAATGTGTTGCGGTTCGGCCGGCGTGTACAACCTCTTGAATCCTGCGACCGCGAAGGAGCTTGGCGAGCGCAAGGTGGAGAACCTGCTTTCGACGGGCGCCGAAGCGGTTGTTTCTGCAAACCCCGGCTGCCTGTTGCAGCTTGCCAGCAGTCTGCGCGACCGCGGCATCCATATGCCGAGTTTTCACACGGTAGAAATTATCGATGCGGCGATTCGCGGCGTAAGTGTGAAGGAACTATTAGATTCAAGACAGTGAATTGCAGAATGGGGACACGATGAATGCAGTAGAAAAAATCAGCGAAGCACGCGCCAGCGAGTTAAATGAAACAGCAAAAGAGCTGGCGACGGCGCGTAAGACCGGCATAGCGATGGATGACCTGGGCGAGCCGCTACAGGTGCAGTCGCTGGTGGAAGCCTATTACGTACACGGGCAAATGGCGCAGTTGTTCAATACCATTGGCGGCTGGAAAGTTGGCGCGCCCAGTCCGGATGCGACGCCGTTGTTTGCGCCGATGCCGCTTCGCTGGTTCAACACCGACGCGACGCTTCCGGGAAGTACCGCAGTGATTGAGGGGCATCGCTACCGCGGCGTTGAAGCGGAGATTGCGTTTGTGATGGGAGCAGCGTTGCCGCCGCGTTCAGAAAAATACTCACGGGAGGAAGTGATTGCCGCCATAGCCAGCTGTCATCCGGCGATTGAGTTGCTGGAGTCTGCTTTCGTAAATCCAGAAAAAGTGTCTCGCTTTACGACGATTGCAGATCTACAGAACAATGGCGGCTTTGTGCCTGGGCCTGCGGTTACCAATTGGCAGCAGATTGATTTTACGAAGGAAGGAGTGCAGGTGATTGTGGATGGAGTTGTCGAGGTGGAGCGTGTCGCCTCCAATTCCGCAGGTACAGATTTAGTTCGGCTGGTGCAGTGGCTGGCGAATGAAGGCACGGTAGCTTATGGTGGGCTGAAGGCCGGCGATTGGATTACCACCGGTAGTTGGACCGGCAAGACGATATGCCGCGCAGGCGCCGAAGTTGAAGTGAAATTCTCAACCGCCGGTAGTGTGAAATTA
>CAIZGA010000130.1 GCA_903932385.1 uncultured Acidobacteriota bacterium | reverse complement strand
TAAGGTGCTGATACCTATATCTGAATCGGCGTGAGCATTGCGAAAATCAGAGCGTCATCCGGGGAATGCGGGATAACAGGTGTTATCGACCAGCAAACTGTAGAGGATTTTGATAAGGCCATTAATGATCCACGAATAATCAAGACGGCCAAATTGAGTGCGCCAATGGTTGTTTTAGACACGCCTGGTGGTTCAGTGATTGATGCGGTTCTGATTGGCCAGACGATCCGCCGATCTAATTTTATGACTGGCGTTTTTGAAGGTGCGCAGTGCAGTAGTGCTTGCGTTTTGATCCTCGCCGCTGGCGTAAGCAGAACGGCGAATTTTGGGAAGGTTGGAATCCATAGGCCGCATTTTGATGAATCTGCTTTTGCACAGCTAACGCAGGATCAAGCTAGAGCGAAGTATAACGAGATGGCGAATGGTGTTCGTCAATATCTCTTGCAAATGGGTATGTCGGAAAATTTATACACGGCCATGCTTAAGGTGCCGTCCGACCAAATAGAGTTTCTGTCATTGAAAAACATCCGCGAGTACGGCCTTGAAGGTGAAGACCCTGCTTGGGCAGAATATCAAAGGGCAAAGGCTATTAAGAGGGGCGGCCCGTTGCAATTTGAAGCTAATCAGAGCCTCGGTAGAATTAATGCAGCCTGCTGGAATGCGTTTGGTTTGAATGCGGATAGATGCAAGCAGGACCGCTCTCAATACAACGCCGAAATAGAAAATTGCCCCACCAAAATTGAGGCCGATTACATCGGCTGCGTTAGATCAGTGGAGCGCAGAGCGATAGCAAAATATCGCTAAAATAGAAACGGCCCTCGGTTGCCGCCGGGGCCGTCTGTAAAACAAGTCAGACCGTTGGGCGATCCGTGTGAGCAACTTACACGGAGTGTATCGTTATGTCTATTGTCTCGTTGGCTTCGCAGACTCTATCTCCAAAAGAGCAGGCGGCAGATGTTCCAATATCAGCCGCGCGATCTGAGGGGACAGCGCATAGACCATCCGACCTTGAGTGGCGGATTGAAGTGTTAACAACACGCTTATACCCAGAGAGTCAGACTGTATCCCAACGTGAGATACTGGCGTCACCACTACTGCCGAAAAGTCCGCTCCTTCTGGAGACCGTCGTAAAACAATACGCTCGCGGAAAGCAGGCGCTGATTGGCTGAGCGTCAACATCTGCGCTTCTGTCAATCTAACGTTTGAAACGGTGCCATCTGTGCCGGTTACGCTGAGAATGAAATCGTCCCCATCTTCTTTAAGGTCGAGGCCAGATGTGTTGCTGGGCATAGTGTTCTCCCTGCTGCTTATCGGAGGATAGCGAAACGGGAGCCGGTGTTACACCCGACTCCCGTGTATTTTGCGCCAGCGCATAAAGCGCCTAGCGTTCTGCTTATGCGTTCGGGCTGTTGTCAGATTGCCGGTATGTGAGGCGCTTGCCAGCCACGCCCTTGATCGCTTTTACAGCGCGGGCCTTGTCGTCGATGCCTAGCGCCATGCGCTCGTTGTAGCGGAAATCGAACTCGGCAAGATATCGCTTCAAGTGCTGCTGGCTGACGTGGTGGTAAACGCCGTTGATGCCACGCTTGAGAATGGAGAAATAGCCTTCGATGGTGTTCGTGTGAACGTCGCCACGGACATATTCTCCGATGCTATGATTGACGGTCTGATGGCGGGCAAACATGCTGCCAACTCGCGCGCCGCCGCCATCGCTCATAACATTGGTCGCCGCATGAATCTGGTCATTCAAGATCGGGGCCAGGTTCTTTATGCTCACAGTGGCAACGTGATGACTACGGACGCTGCCGCCGCGCTCGACTAGGGAGAATACTGCTTCCTTGCCGATGCCGCCGTTAGCGCCCTTGACGCGCTTGTTGCGGTGTTTGTTCTTTTCCTTGCCGCCGATATAAGTTTCGTCGATTTCAACGGTCTTGCCTTCGCCACCAAGCGGGCCGCTTTCGGGAAACAGGTCGCGCATTCCCTCGCGAATGCGATGCGCCATGAACCAAGCAGTGCGGTAAGATCCAAAGCCGAGCATCCGCCAAAGCTGATGCGCGGAAATGCCTTTCTTGCTGGAGCAAAGCAGATGCGTGGCTAGGAG
>CAIZGA010000129.1 GCA_903932385.1 uncultured Acidobacteriota bacterium | reverse complement strand
GCCGCCGCCCGCGCGCAGGCACTCACCGGAGAAATGGCCAACAACGATGCATGGACCGCCCAGCGCACCGCCCTCCGCATGTTGTCCATCGCCCTGCTAAAAGTCCGCGGCTCCAATGTCGCCACCCCGCAGGACGATGCCCTCATCCACCAGTGGCTCGTCGCCGTCGTCAACAAGGACCGCAAATACTACGAGCACACCAAGTGCGGCAAAAATGTCTGCGACATGAAAGACCATCGCGGACTCAGCGTCGCCGTTGCCGCCACCGCCGTCGGCATCGCCGCCAACAACTCCGGTTTGTATGAGTGGGGATTGAAGCAGTACCGCGACGTCATCCATAACATCAACAGCAGCGGCATGTCGGACTATGACACCCACGGCACCTACGCCATGAAGTCCAACATTGAAACCGCCGGCCATCTCGTCATGATCGCCGAACTCGCCCTCGCCAACGACGAGAACCTCTACGAATATCGCAACGGCACCATTCACCTGCTCGTGCGCACCGTTGCCCGAGGCATCGTCAGCCCAGACACCTACCGCAAAGCCGTGCGCGAAGACCAGACCATGACCCTCCCGCTCTCCTGGCAAATCGGCTGGGCCACGGCCTACAACCGCCGCTTCCCCACGCCCATCATCGACAGCCTGCTAACGCAAGTCGGCCCCAACACCGACGAAACCTGGGGCGGCCAGTTGTAATCAGAAGTGAAAAGCTTTAGACAAAAATGTATGGCTAATTAATTTGTGTTGTTATTCTTTATTGCGTTGAGTATTTTGTCTTTTGAATTTGGAATTTCTTTTCCATGAACTTTAAGTCGTTGAAATTTTGATTTTTTCAATGTTTCGTATAGCCATGCAGAGAAAATGCCTACCGATATCTCATGTAAATCGCTGACTATTACGCGAACAAAAGGTTCAACAGCATTTTGTATATTGCGTTGTTGTACGGGAAAATTACCGAGTGTGATAAATGCATCTCCCGGAACTTTCTTTGTCATACCAGTAGAGACAGACTTAGACTCAAATAAAAGAAACAAACTATCGAATGGACAATCGAGTTCGATTTTCATAAGCAATGTCCTTACCTAATTAATTGAACGACAGGTTGCCACATCCATCGCAGCTTCATCGTGATAAGCGGGAGATTCACACGCAGCACAAACTCTGTTGCCTCAAAATGATTCGCTCATCCTAAGCGGGGAGTTGCAGTTGCCTTTGACTCTCTAACCCCTATTCCCTAATCCCTATTCCCTGCTCTCGCCCTTCTACCCCACCAGCTTCTTCACCACCGCAACATAATGCTCCACGCACTCCAGCAAATCCTTCTTCAAAATCTTTTCATCCGGCGTGTGTGCCACGTGGATCGTTCCCGGCCCCAGCAGCAGCGGCTCGCCCCAGTTCGTCAGCGACGGAATATCGGTCGCATACTTCGCCACCATCGTCTCCAACCCGGGCACGTCCACCTTGCGCAGCCGCACAAACGCCAGGTCCAGCGTGAACTTCACATCCACGCGCCCCGCCACGCAATCCAGCACCAGCTTCTTCACCACATCAGAGCTCGTCACCGTGCGGATAATTATCAACGCCTCCGCCCCGTCGGCAATCACGTTCGGCGCATGTCCGCCGCTAATCACGCCGATGTTCAGCGTCGACGGCCCCATCACCGGGTCCACCGGCAGCTCCATCGCCAGCAGGTCCTTCATCACATGCACCAGTTTCTCAATCGCCGAATCGCCCAGCTCCGGATACGCCGAGTGCGCCATCTTGCCCTTCGCGCGCAACTCCACCCTCAGCGCGCCCTTCGTGCCCAGCGCCAGCTTGTTCTCCGTCGGCTCGCCGTTGATCAAAAACTTTGCGCCCTTCGGGTGCTTGTTCGCCTCGTTCGCGCCGGCCGAGTCGCGTTCCTCGCCCACCACGTACAGCATGCCCACATCAATGCCCTCGGCACGCAGCCGGTCCGCCGCCGCCACCTGCGTCGCCAATATGCCCTTCGCATCGCACGTCCCGCGCCCATGCAGATACTCCGCGTCCTCGCGCAACGGCATGTACGGCGGCACCGTATCAAAATGTGTGGAGAAAACCACCTCCGGCTTCGCGCCCTTGCTCTGCGCGTAGACGTTGAACCGCGGCGGTACCACCGCACCCTCGGCCAGCGCCGGGTCGTGCTGCGCCACCGGCATCGTCTCCACTTCCCAACCCGCATCGCGCAGGTAGTCGCGCAGGAATGCCCCGCAGTTGCCTTCGTAATACGTGGTGGACTCAATCGCCACCAACTGCTTTGTCAGTTCAATGGGATCAATCAGTGCTTTTTTAATTGTCGATTGCATGCACTAACAGAATAACCCGCCGCCCCACATTTCCGTCACGCCACCACATCCGGTGCCCCATCCATAGCAGCTCCATCGCGATGAGTGGAATATTCGCCTTCGCTTTAACTTGTCATCCCGAGTGCAACGAGGAACCTCGCGTTTGACTTTCTAATCCCTAACCCCTAGCCCCAAACCCCTGCCCTTAACTTAAAATCGGTGCCATCGGTGTAAATCGGTGTTAAGCATTTCCTTCCCCGTAAACTAAATGCAGTGCCCACCCTCCGTTCCATCACCGACCTACAAGGCCCCGCCGGCCGTCTCGAAGCCCTGCTCAACTCCGGCTCGCCCACCGCCCCGTTCTCCGTCCTGCTCTGCCATCCCCATCCCCCCAGCGGCGGGTCTATGCATAACAAGGTCGTCTACCACGCCATGAAGGCCTTCAACTCCCTCGGCCTGCCCGTCCTCCGCATCAACTTTCGCGGAGTCGGTCTCAGCGAAGGCACCTACGACCGCGGCCCGGGCGAATGTGAAGACGCTCTCGCCGCCCTCGCCTGGCTGCATCGCAATCTCGGCCTGCCCATCCTCGCCGCCGGATTTTCTTTCGGGGCCGCCGTCGCCCTCGAAGCCGCCAGTCTCGCCCAGCCCCCCATCCATATCGCCGCCCTCGTCGGCCTCGGCCTGCCTGTTTCCATCCCGCAAAAAGAAGGCCCGCCCCGCCAATATCACTACCGCTATCTCGCCCACGCCCCGCAGCCCAAACTCTTCCTCATCGGCGACCATGACCGCTTCGCCCCCCACGCCGAAGTCGAAACCATCGCCGCCAGCTCCCAGCCCGTCACCCTCCACTGGGTCCCCAACGCCGACCATTTCTTCAACGCCCATCCAGACCCCTCCGCCCCCTCGCACCTCGCCGCCATGCAGCAGTCCCTCCGCCTCTGGCTCCAATCCACCTTCCCCACCCTCCAGCCCTAGCCTTCGCCCCCGCCCACAAGTTGTCATTCCGCAGCGTAGCGGAGGAATCTGCTTCTGCCTTCCCGAATCCCTAATCCCTACCCCCTAAATCCCTGCCCCTCTCAGGCATCCCTTTCTACACAGAGCGTGACAACGTGGTCTCCCAGCTCGTCACGCTGCGCCAGGCGCGCTCCTGC
>CAIZGA010000128.1 GCA_903932385.1 uncultured Acidobacteriota bacterium | reverse complement strand
TTTTTCCAGCGCATCTCCGGCGCGGCTGGTGGTGGTCATGCCGGCCTCAACTTTCAACGTGCCTTCAGCCATGCTGGCCACCGCAATGCTGGTGCGTTCCTGAATGCCGCTGATCATCTGCGAAATTTCATTCGTAGCTTGCGCGGTATTTTCTGCCAAACGCCGCACTTCACCGGCTACAACTGCGAATCCGCGGCCCTGCTCACCGGCGCGTGCGGCTTCAATCGCAGCATTCAGCGCCAGCAGGTTGGTGTTGCGTGCAATCTCTTCAATCACGCTCACAATGTGGCTGATGCGCCCTGAATCTTCTCCCAGCAGATGAATGGTTGCAGAAGTTGAACGTACCGCATCTGCAATGGAATTCATGCCGCCCAGCATCTCGCGGACAATCTCGCCGCCCTGTCGCGCCGTTTCTGCCGCAGCGCGCGCGTTTTCTGCTGCATTGCTGGCGTGGCGCGAAACATCTGCTACCGATGCATTCATTTCCTGCACGGCAGCCACGGTCATCTCTGTCTGTTCGTTTTGCTCGTGCATCTTGCGGTGAATCTCGCGGCCCGTGTTGCCAATGCTGAGTGCATTGCTGGTAACGCTGGCTGCCGTGTTGGCTGCAGCACCAATCGTCTGCCGCAGGCTGGTCTGCATGGCCTGAATAGCGTCCGCCAACTGGCCAATTTCATCGGAGGTGTTTTTTAGTTGCAGTGGCGCAGCGCTCAAATCGCCGCTTGCGATTATCGTGGCGCGGTCCACCACTACCTTCACATTTTTTACGATACGTCTTGCAATCATCATCGCCAATGCGCCGCCGGCAATGGCACAAACGATGGTCACAACCCACAGTGTCCAGATCATCGAATCGGTCGCATGCAAAACTTTGTCGGATTCGGTCGCCTGGGCAGCATTTTCTGCGTTCACCAGGTCGCGCATGTTCTGGTAAATATCATTTTCGCGATGCGACATATCTCCGCGTACCAATTCATACGCCTCGGCAATATCTTCCTGCTTTTGTGAGGCGATCAGGGTTTCAATGCGACTTTCCAGGTCCCGCAGTTGCTGGAACTGTATGCTCATCGCGGCGATGCGTGCATTGTCGGGGCCAAGGTCATACTTGTTGCCCATCGCTGCCAATGCATTCATGTCGGCTTCAGCCTCTGTCCAGAACTCATGGTGCTGCTTGCGAAACATGGTTGCTGCACTCGGATCAACGCCAAAGAGCATGTAGTCTTCCAGCGCGCGTGAACTTTTCATCAACCCGTTGCGAACATCGCGCGCGGCGTTTACCACTGGTACGCGTTCTGCAACCAGTTTGTTGGTCAGCCGGTTCACTTCCGTCATTCGCAGATACGCCACTGTGGACGTTATCAGCATGGCGATAATCAGGATCCAGCAGGTCATTCCCAGTTTGGCTTCGAGCTTCATGAATCTCTCCAACATAAACATCTTGTGAAGGCTTTATTCGATGTTGAAAACAACATCAACACGGACATCCGAGTCACTGGTGCCGGGCTCAAATTTCCACATCAATACAGCGTTTTCAGCCGCGCCCACAAGCAGCGGATGACCAGAGAGTGCTTTGGCGCTGATGACTTTTCCTTTGGCGTCGACCATGCAATCCACTTTCACCACGCCGCCAATGTGCATGCGTCTGGCAAGTTCCGGGTAGATGGGCGCGACACGTTGCTGCGGCTTGCGCGAATCCGCCATCAACGGCAGGGAAAACACGATAACGGCCAGAATGGCGACCGCTTTACGGAGCATCTTCGAATGGCTTGCAAATTGTTCAGGCATAGTTGTCTCGCATCTACTACGCTGCTGATATCGGCAACGGTGACGCGAGCATGAACGAAGGTGATTGAATTTAGCCGATTGCGGAGGGCTGGACCGCACCAAAAGTAAGGTGCTCTGCGTTACTGCCGGTGC
>CAIZGA010000127.1 GCA_903932385.1 uncultured Acidobacteriota bacterium | reverse complement strand
GGCGATGCGAAAAACAACTTCCGCTTTCTGCATGTTTCCACCGATGAAGTATATGGAACACTGACGCCGGAAGACCCGGCTTTCAGCGAGACAACACCGTATGCACCGAACAGTCCCTATGCGGCATCGAAAGCCGGGTCGGACCATCTGGTGCGTGCTTGGTTCCACACCTATGGCATGCCGACCATCATCACGAACTGCTCCAACAATTATGGACCGTACCAGTTTCCTGAAAAGCTATTGCCGTTGATTATCACGCACGCGCTGGCGGGCAAACCGTTGCCGGTGTACGGCGATGGAAAGCAGGTGCGCGACTGGCTGTATGTGGAAGACCACTGCCGCGCGTTGGAACGCGTGCTGGAAGCGGGCGCGCCGGGCGAGACGTACAACATCGGCGGAAATAATCAGCAGGCGAACATTGATGTGGTGCATGCCATCTGCGCGTTGCTGGATGAATTGGTGCCGCACTCGGCCTACAAGCCGCACGCGCAGCTGGTGCGCATGGTGCAGGACCGGCCGGGCCACGATCGTCGGTACGCAATAGACGCACGCAAGATTGAGCGCGAACTGGGATGGAAGCCGCAGGAAAGTTTTTCTACCGGTTTGCGGAAAACTGTGGAGTGGTACCTGGCCAATGCGGCGTGGGTGGAAGAAATTACCAGTGGCGCGTATCGCCAGTGGATTGAAAAAAATTATGATGCACGCGGCACCGCATCAGGAGGCGCGAAATGAAGGGCATCATTCTGGCCGGCGGTTCCGGCACGCGGCTGCATCCGGTGACGCAGGTTGTGTCCAAGCAATTGCTGCCGGTGTATGACAAGCCGATGATTTACTATCCGCTCTCTGTGCTGATGCTGGCGGGCATCCGCGAAATTCTTATCATTTCCACGCCGGCGGACTTGCCGCGATTTGAGCAACTGCTGGGAGATGGCAGCCAGTGGGGACTGCATTTTGAATACAAAGTGCAACCGTCGCCGGATGGGTTGGCGCAGGCGTTTTTGATTGGCAGCGATTTTATTGCCGGGGAAAAGTGTTCGCTTGTGCTGGGCGACAATATTTTTTACGGGCATGACCTGCCGAAGAAATTACGCACCGCCAGCACCTTCAGCGAAGGCGCAACCATTTTTGCGTACCCGGTGCTGGACCCAGAACGTTACGGCGTGGTGGAGTTTGACGCCGAAGGGCGCGCGGTATCACTGGAAGAAAAGCCGGCGGTGCCGAAGTCTCGCTACGCTGTAACCGGAGTTTATTTCTACGACGGCCAGGTTGTGGAAGCGGCGCGATCGCTGAAACCCTCTCCTCGCGGTGAATTGGAAATTACAGATTTGAACCGCTGGTACATGCAGCGCGGCCAGTTGCGCACAGAAGTGTTGGGGCGCGGCATCGCATGGCTTGACACAGGAACGCATGATTCGCTGATGGAAGCCTCGGCATTTATTCAAACAATCGAAAAACGCCAGGGGTTGAAGGTGGCGTGTCCGGAAGAGATTGCGTTCAGAATGGGATACATCAGCGCAACTGAACTAGAAAATCTTGCCGCAAAGATTGCAAAGAGCACATACGGCCAGTATCTTATTCGACAGCTACGCGAAAAGGTTTATTAAATGCCATCGATCGGGCCGGAGCGTCCACGTCTGTTATTGCTCGGCGGCACAGGCCAGCTTGGCCGCGAACTGCTGCGCGCATTCGGTGACACGATGGACGTAGAAGCGCCGACGCGCATGGAAGTGGACATGATGCGTCCGGATTCCGTGGGCCAGGCGATTGTTGGATTTCAGCCGCACTGGATTATCAATGCCTCCGCGTACACGGCGGTGGACCGCGCAGAAGTAGATGCCGGCGTGGCGCAGACGGTGAATTCGGAGTCTGTGCGGATGATGGCGGAAGAGGCGGCGCAACTTGGTGCAGCGGTAATTCACTACTCCACCGATTATGTTTTTGACGGCACAAAAAGTTCTGCGTATGACGAGAGCGACAGTGCCGCGCCTGCCAATGCCTATGGGCGCAGCAAGCTGGGGGGTGAACGCGCGCTGGCGCATAGCGGCGCATCGCATCTGATTTTTCGCATCAGCTGGCTATATGGAGCAACGGGCACGAATTTTCTGCGGACCATTTTGCGGCTGGTACACAAGGCGGCGACCAGCAATGTGCCGGTGCGGATTGTGAATGATCAGCATGGTTCACCCACATGGACGCGCGATGTTGCTGAAGCCACGAAAAAAATTGTGGATAGAATTTCCGCCGAGGCGCAGGCTGCGGACGTAACACCGGCACAGGCGATGAAACGCTACAACGGCGTTTATCATCTCTGCGGCAGTGGAGAAACCACATGGTATGGTTTTGCCGCCGAGGCACTGGTCCAGTTATATGTGCTGATGCCGAAAGCGAAGTGGGGCCGCATTGTTCCCATCACCACGGCGGAGTACATCACGCCAGCCAAGCGGCCGAAAAATTCACGATTGGATTGCAGCCGCATCAAGCGCGTCTTCAATGTTCAACTGCCGCCATGGCAGGAATCGCTGACCTGCGTGCTGAAGGAAATTGCCAGCCAGGGCGAGCAGGGCCTGAGCTGAGCATCGTATTGCCGGCGAACGATAGAATAAGAGCAGCATGAGTACTCATACAAATAAAATCTCACGTGCGCTGTTTCTGGACCGTGACGGCGTCATCAACGTCGAGAGCAATTATCTTTATCAGATTGAACATGCACGCTTCATGCCCGGCATTTTTGAATTGTGTGCAACGGCGCAGGAGCTTGGCTATCGGCTGATTATCGTCACCAATCAGGGCGGCATCGGGCGCGGCATCCACACGGAAGAAGATTATTTTATTTTGATGGACTGGATGCGCGCGGAGTTTGCCAAACGCGGCGTGACGTTCGATGCCGTCTATCATTGCCCGTTTCATCCGGAAGCGGAATTGCCGGAGTACCGACGCGACTCACACGACCGCAAGCCGGGGCCGGGAATGATTCTGCGCGGTGCGGAAGAGTTTGAATTGGATTTGTCAGCCAGCGTAATGGTGGGCGACCGCTGCACCGACATTGGCGCGGCCAACGCTGCCGGCGTAGGGCAGGCATTTTTGATTCATGGCACCGAAGACGGAGCCTGCACAGGCGACTACATTTTTGTGCAGTCGCTGGAAGATGTTCGCGCGTGGCTGCTACAGAAAAATCCTTAAGAAATCACAGCGATTTTTGCACGCTTACCCACGCGGACTGTCACCCGCAACGGATTGGCTACGCTAGGTTCCGGAGTATCGGCTTCGGGAGCAAAGCTGGTTCCGGCCTGCTTCACATTGTTGATGGAAACAGCGCCGGCCTTCAGCAGTTTGACGGCTTCGGTTCCTGAAGCGAGTCCCACTGCGCGCACCAACTTGGCAATCGACCAGAGCACATCGCTGTGCGCCACGGCGACTTCTTCCAGATCATCGGCAACGCTGCCTTGCTGGAATTGCTTCGCCCAGTTTTCATCGGCACGCTGCGCTTCTTCGGCGGAGTGAAAGTCGGCGACGATGGTGCGTGCCAGCCGCTTTTTTGTGTCCATCGGATGCACGGACCCGGCAGCGACGCCGGCGCGCAGCGCGTCAATCTCACTCTGGCGCAGGTCGGTCAGCAGCGTCCAGTAGCGCCACATCAACTCGTCGGAGATGGACATCAGCTTGCCGTACATTTCGCCCGGCGACTCCTTGATGCCGATGGCGTTGCCGAGAGACTTCGACATTTTCTGTACGCCGTCCAGGCCCTCAAGAATCGGTGTCATCAGGATGATTTGCTGCGGCTGGCCGAAGTGCTTCTGCAAATCGCGGCCACGCATCAAATTGAATTTCTGGTCGGTGCCGCCGAGTTCAACATCGGCCTCGAGCGCGACGGAGTCATAACCCTGCGCGATGGGATAGATGAGTTCATGCAGCGCGATGGGATGTTCTTCGTTGAAGCGTTTGTGGAAGTCTTCGCGTTCCAGCATCTGCGAGACAGTGAATTGCGCCAGCAGTTTGACCAGGTCATAGTAGCTCAGCTTGTCGAGCCACTCGGAGTTGAAGCGAACCTCGGTCTTCTTCGGATCAAGAATCTTGAAAACCTGTTCTTTGTAGGTTTCAGAATTGGATACGATTTCTTCACGCGTCAGTGGCTTGCGCGTTTGCGAGCGGCCGGTAGGGTCGCCAATGAGCGCGGTGGAGTCGCCGATGAGAAAGACAACGGTGTGGCCGAGTTCCTGAAAATGTTTCAGCTTGCGTATGAGCACGGTGTGGCCCAGATGCAGGTCCGGTGCCGTAGGGTCAAAGCCTGCCTTGATGCGCATAGGTTTGCCGCTGGCGAGGGACTTCTCAATGCGTTCGCGAAGCGCGGGCAGGGGAATGATTTCCGCCGCGCCTTTCTGGATGTACTCTAGCTGTTCGTCAACTGAAGGAAATTGTGCCATGGTCACTAACAAGTATAAAGAAGCGCGGGCGTGAGACGCGTGGGATTCATGATAGCTTGCTGGCATGGATGGAATTGGGCATGGACGCTGAGTGGGTGAGGCAGTATCTGCTGGGGTTGCCGCATGTGACGGAAACCGTGCAGTGGGGCGGCGCGCTGGTCTTCTGGACGGCAGAGAAAGAAGTGGGCGGCAAGATGTTTGCCTTGGCCAATCTGGAACGGGGCGAGGGGCCGGTGTTGAGCTTTGCCGCCGGTCCGGAGCTGTACGACGAGTTGCTGGAGATGGATGGCGTCATCCCAGCGCCGTACCTTGCACGGGCGCACTGGGTGGCGCTGGAGCATTGGCGGGCGCTGAGCAAGGCCGATTTACAGCTGTTGCTGGCCGCGGCTAGGGAACGAGTCTTCCAGAAACTGCCGGCGCATACACGGGCCTTTCTGGCACTTTCGCCGAGCGAGAGAAAGAAACTATTGGCTGCGAAGAAGACTGTTGCTAAGAAGAAGGTCGCGGGCAGGGCGGCTGCGGTATCGAAAACGAAGAAAAAGAGAAAGTAGTGACGCGCTGAGACTTTCACGGTACCGCATTGGCAATTGAATCCGTCTATATTTCAGAGAACCGCGCATTCAGGATTTCATACAACTGTGGATTCATAGCGCAATGTGGTTTCATGCAACTGGAGAAATTGATTCGATGAAGTACAGCAAGAGATCTTTTGCGTGCCTGTTGGTTGTGTTGCTGCTGTGCCTGCATTCAACGGCGTGGGCGCAACAGACCGATTCGACAGCCGAGGCCAACAGCAAAAAAGCGCATGCGTTGCTGGATGCGATGGTGCAGGCCTATGGAGGCGCGCGCTGGCTGGATTTGACTAGCTGGCACATTGACGGGCAACTGGCAGGCTTCGATCATGGTCGCCCGGAGATGGCCACACTTTCTTTCTGGGACTACCAGCATGTGGTAACCGATGCGCAGGGGCACAAGCAGCTGCAGGAGCGTGTGGAACTGGGCAAGCATCGCGACGATGTTGAGCTGTTTATCGACGGACGCGCGTGGGAAGTGACGTATCGCGGCAGAACGTTGCTTCCGAAAGAGCCGGCGCAGGATTATGCCGCTCGGCGCGCACACTCCCTCTTCACCATGGTGCAGGTCTGGCGGAATGATCCGCGGACGCTGTTTCTCTCCGAGGGCCAGAGCATGGTGGAGCGCAGGCTGGCCGACAAAATCACGTTGATCTCCGCCGATAATCTGAGCACGACCCTGGAGCTGGATGCGGCCACGCACCTGCCGCTGCGCCTG
>CAIZGA010000126.1 GCA_903932385.1 uncultured Acidobacteriota bacterium | reverse complement strand
GGCGGCGGATCCATCGAAGACCTTGCCGGCTTCAATGACGAGTTGCTGGCACGTGCGATTGTTGCTTCGCAGATTCCCATCGTCAGCGCCATCGGGCACGAAACGGATTTCACCATTGCCGACTTTGCCGCTGATTTGCGCGCGCCGACGCCATCGGCTGCAGCGGAACTTGTGACTGCGGCGCAGCATCGCATTGAAGAGCATCTTGCAGAGCTCACGCATCGTGTGCAACGCGGTTGCCGCTACCAGTTGATGCGCGCCCGTGAACACTACAATCGCCTCTCTGCAGATGCGGTGCTGGCGCGCGTGGAAGATGGCCTGGGCCGACGCATGCAGCGCATCGACGACCAACGCTACCGTCTGCAGACCGCGATGGAACGAATGCTGCGAACACATTTCCGCACGGCAACACATTTGCGAGACCGCATCCTGCGGCAGGATGTTTCGCAGCAGCTCGCACAATTTCATGCACGTTTGAACCGCACAGCAACGCGGTTGGTGCAGGCGCAGCAAACGCATCTACAGCGGCGACGCACGCGTTTGTTGGCCGCAGATGCACGGCTGCAGTCGCTTTCGCCACTGGCGGTTCTTGGTCGCGGCTATGCACTGGTTTACAGCGCCGACGGCCGTCTGCTCTCCGACGCAACTGCCGCAACACGTGGCGACATCATCACCGCGCGGCTGGCAAAAGGTTCGCTGAGCGCGACAGTGGATGCCGTTAGCGACGATAATAAAAAGTGATGAGAAAACTTTTCGGCACCGATGGCATCCGCGCAGTAGCCGGCGAACCGCCGCTGGATCCAACAACGATTTTTGCCATTGGCAAAGCGCTGGCGCACTCGCTGCCCACGGCTCCAAAAATCATTATCGGCATGGACACGCGCGAATCCAGCAACTGGATTGCGGCTGTGTTGACGGCCGGCCTGCATGCCGGCGGTGCGGTGGTTGAGAATGCGGGCGTCATCACCACGCCGGCGATTGCATACCTCGCACGCCGCCACAAATTTTCTGCGGGCATCGTGCTTTCGGCCTCACACAATCCCTGGCATGACAACGGCATAAAAGTTTTCGGCGGCAATGGATACAAATTGCCGGACGCAACTGAACTTGCGATTGAAGAAGAAATTTTTCGCCAGCACTCGCTGGTGACGCAGACGCATGATGCCGTGCCGAATGTTGCCAAGCTGGCACCGCCGCCGGTGAATCCGCAATATCTTGCCGACTATATCGCGCATCTGCGTGCCGCAGTGCCGGGTCTCGCGCTCGGCAACATGCGCATTGTGTTGGACTGCGCCAATGGCGCCGCCAGCGCGGTTGCGCCGGCACTCTTCAGAAATTTTTCTGATTCGGTGATTGTGCGGCATGCTTCACCCGACGGAAAAAACATCAATGAGAATTGCGGCGCCTTGCATGCCACAGTGGTGGCGCAGGAAGTGCTGGATGAAGGTGCTGCGATTGGCGTAACGTTTGACGGCGATGCTGACCGCGCGCTTTTTGCCGACCACAACGGCCGCGTCGTCAACGGTGACGGCATCATGCTGCTGGCTGCGCGTCATCTGCTGCAACAGGGCAAGCTGGCACACTCCACTGTGGTCGCCACTACGATGTCGAACATGGGCCTGGAAGCCGCGCTGAAGCGCAGCGGAATAAAAATGCTGCGCGCGCCGGTGGGCGACAAGTATGTGCTGGAAGAGATGCGCAAGTCCGGCGCCACGCTGGGCGGCGAACAGTCTGGCCACATTTTATTTCTCGACCGCAGCACCACGGGCGATGGTCTGCTGACCGCGCTGCTGGTGCTCGAGATTGTGCACAACTCCGGCAAGACGCTGGCTGAGTTACTGAGCGACCTGAAGGTCTACCCGCAGGTGATTGTGAACATCAAGGTGCGGGAGAAAAAGCCGCTGCAGAATTTCCCGGCCATCGCGGAAAAGATTCTCGCTGCAGAAAAAGATCTGGCCGACACAGGTCGCGTGGTCATCCGCTACAGTGGCACAGAGCCGCTGGCGCGTGTGATGATTGAAGCGGAAAGCGATGAGGCAATGCATCGGCACGCCAACGCCATTGCCGATGCGATTCGCAAAGAGCTGGGAATTTAATTTCTATTTCGCGTCGCGCCAATTGGGACCGACCCCAACATCGGCCACCAGCGGAACGCTCAACTCAATCACATTTTCCATTTCCTGCCGTACCAATTTGCGGACTGCCTCGACTTCGTCTTTCGGCGCATCGAAGAGCAGCTCGTCGTGCACTTGCAGTGTCATCTGCGTCTTCAACCGGCTTTCGCGCAACGCAGAGTCAATACGAATCATCGCCAACTTAATCAGGTCGGCTGCGGTTCCCTGCAACGGAGTATTGATGGCAGTGCGTTCGGCAAAGCCGCGTTGGTTACCGTTGCTCGAGAGGATGTCCGGGATTGGCCGCACGCGCCCGAAGAGCGTTCGCACATTTTGCGTCTTGCGAACCTGCTCCAGCGTTTCGTCAATAAATTTCCGCACGCCGCTGTAACGCTCAAAATATTTTTCGATATACGCGCGAGCTTCACGCTGCTCAATGCCCAACTGCGCGGCCAGGCCGAAGGGCGAGATGCCATAGACGATGCCGAAGTTGACGGCCTTGGCGCGATTGCGTGT
>CAIZGA010000125.1 GCA_903932385.1 uncultured Acidobacteriota bacterium | reverse complement strand
CGTGCATGCCGTGGCTCCCACCTATCGCCTGGCGCTGCTCACCGCGCTCGCCTTCCTCATCGTCGCGCCGCTGCCGCTGCAGTTGCATCTCGGCCACCCGGAGCGCTCACCTGAGATGTACTTCACTCCGCACAGCACTTCCGCCATGGCCATGTTCGGCTATGTCTATCTCTGGTACCTGATGGCCGTTCTGGCCTTTGAAATCTGGCTCGACTACCGCAAAGATATCGTCCTGCTTTCGCAATCCAGCACCGGCTGGCTCAAGCGTCTCTACAGCATCATGACCCTCGGCTCCCACAACATCTCGCCCGAGGCGCTCAAGATTGACGACCGCGTCGGCTGGATTGTCACCGTCATCGGCATCCCCTCGGCCTTCCTGCTGCACGGTTATGTTGGATTCATCTTCGGCTCCATCAAGGCCAATCCCTGGTGGTCCTCGCCCCTCATGCCGGTCGTCTTCATCTTCTCTGCCATGACCAGTGGCGTCGCCGCCGTCATGCTCATCTACATGGCCGCCACCAAACTCCGCAAACTCAAAATCGACATCAAATGCGTCGACACTATAGCGATGTATCTCTTCTACATCTTCATCATCGACTTCGGTCTGGAAATGCTCGACCTCATCCATCGCATCTATGAGGCAGACGAATCCTTCCGCAGCCTGAACTTCATGGTGCACACGCGCCTCTACTTCTCACACATCGTCGTGCAGATTCTAATGGGCACCATCACTCCCATCGTCCTGCTCGCCATCACGCAACTCGTCAAGCTGCCGGAATACGTCCGCAAGCGCATCTACGTCATCGTCGGCTGCCTGGTGCAGGTCGGCATCTTCGCCATGCGCTGGAACGTCGTCATCGGTGGCCAGCTTTTCTCCAAGAGCTTCCTCGGCTACACCACCTACAAGATGGGCTTGGTCACGCGCGAAGGTCTGGCACCGGCCATCATCTTCGCCATTCTGCCCTTTGTCATTCTCTATGTGCTCATCAAGCTCTTGCCGCCCTGGGAGGGTGGCAGTCACGGGGCTCCGGACCCTGCATCAAATCCGGTGCACTAATTTCAATATCTTGAACCGCTTCAATGTGATGCAGCGTCCGCCTCAAGCGTGACCTGCATCACATGTTTTTCTGTTTGTCTCCGGCATCATGTTAGCTGAGCAAATTTTTTAGAATGGGCCGCACCCACACTTCGGCCGCCACATGATTGGAGCAGACACATGTTTTACAAAATCCCACAGAACCTTTCTGCCGAACTCAGCGAACTCGACGAATATATTCAAAAAGCCATCCGCGGAGAAATGGAACCGGCCGCACTCAAAGTCCGCCGTGTCCCTTTCGGCTGCTATGAGCAGCGAACAGACAACACCTACATGGCGCGCATCCGCACCACCGGCGGAGCCCACACCCCGCGCCAGCTTCAGGTGATGGCAGAGGTCTCCGCGCGCTACGGCAACCCCTGCATCCATGTCACCACGCGGCAGGAGTTTCAAATCCACGACATCGCGCTGGAAAATGTAATGCACGTGATGCGCGAGTTGCTGCAGGTTGGCTTGGCCACGCGCGGCGGCGGCGGCAACACCATCCGCAACGTGCTTGTCTCGCCTGAAGCCGGCGTCGGCCCCAAGGATGTTTTCGACCCCAGCCCTTACGCCTTCGCGCTCACCTCGCGCGTCATCGCGGAGCCCGACTCCTGGAACCTGCCCCGCAAATTTAAAATTGCCTTCTCCAGTTCGCCGGCAGATAGCTCCTATGCGCAGTTCAACGACGTCGGTTTCATCGCGGAAATTCGAGACGGCGTCAAAGGATTCAAAGTCTGGGTCGCAGGCGGCCTCGGCACCAAGCCGGAAGTCGGCCACCTGCTGCACGACTTTGTCCCCGGCGAAGATGTCTACGTTATCACCACCGCACTCAAGCGTCTTTTTGACCAGCACGGCAATCGCAAAAATCGCCACGCCGCCCGCCTGCGCTTTCTCTGGAAGACGCTCGGCGAAGACCGCTTCCGCGAACTCTACGCAGAACAGGTCAAACTGGTGCGTGCAGAAAATCCTGCGCCGCTTGAAATTGAAGATGTGCCCAACGAGTGCCAGTTGCCGCCCTTCCCGCCCGCCACCGACAACTCGCCGGAATTCGCGCAGTGGAAGCAGCGTTACGTCGAGCCGCAGCGTCAGGCTGGATTCGTATCCGTTCTCGTGCCGGTCTTCCTTGGCAACCTCAAAAATGAAGACGCCATACGTCTCGCGAAATTTCTCGAGCCCTTCGGCAACTTTGTTATCCGCGTCGCCTTCGGCCAGAACCTTCGCCTGCGCAACATTCCGGAAAACTATCTGCCGAATGTTTTCCATTTGCTGCAGGAAATCACGCCGCTCTCCTCCGGCCCGCGTCTGCTCGGCAACTCCGTTTCCTGCACCGGTGCAGACACCTGCAAGCTCGGCATCTGCCTGCCCAAGGGCGCGCTGGCCGCAACAGCAGAGAAGCTGCGTGAGTCCTCGCTCGACCTTAACCAGATTCCCGACTTCCGCCTGAATCTTTCCGGCTGCCCCAACACCTGCGGCCAGCACATGCTCGCCGACCTCGGTTTCTTCGGCAACGTCGGCCGCAAAGAGCAGCAGATGTTTCCCGCATACGCCATCGTTGCCGGCGCGCAAATCGGTGATGGCGAAGGCCGCCTCGCCCGCCAGATAGATCGCGTCAGTGCACGCGACCTGCCCGAGTTTGTGCACGACGTGCTCGGCGTCTGGCTGCAGAAGAAAAATAATTTCCCCAGCTTCTCCGCCTACATTGACGGTGAAGGCACCGACGACATCAAGACCATTGCCGGAAAATATCGCGCCATCCCCGACGTCACCGAAGACAGCCGCTACTACACCGACTGGGGCGCGAAACAAACCTTCTCGCTCGTTGGTAAAGGCGCGGGTGAATGCTCTGCCGGCCTATTCGACCTCATCGAACTCGATCTGAAGCAGGCTCGCAAACTGCGCGATGAAGTTTCCAGCGGCGACTCCACCAATGACCAGGCGCTCTACGCCATCAGCCTGTGCAGCGCCCGCGCCCTGCTCATCACGCGAGACATTGAGCCCGCCAATGATGCAGCCGTCTTTGAAAATTTCCGCAAACACTTCATCCAGTCAGGCCTCATCGACACGCGTTTTCTCCCGCTGATTGCCTCCGCGCAGCAGTTGGATTTTGACGCCGTCGCCGAACAGCGGCAGGATGTTTTCGCTTTGCTCGAATCCGTCGAAGCCCTCTACAAGAGCATGGACAACTCACTCCGCTTCACCGTCGCTCCGGCTGCCGTTTAGCGGCCGGCTTCGAGCGTCGTCTTCACCGTTTGCAGCATCCGCTCCAGTTCCACCTGCGAACGGTTCACGCCAATCGCATGCAGCAGCGCGCCATACATGCCTTCCAATTTAATCTCCGACGAGAGCAGTATTACTAAATAGAAGCCGTGTTGCCCCGGCTGCTGCACGCAGAAGGAAGTATCCAGTGCAGTTTTAAAATAGTGGCTCGCATACAGTTGCTTCCGCGCCACGACAACCGGGATCCTGTCCCCTGTGGGATTTCGCAGCGTGACTTCCTGCACCACACGCAGCGTTGGCTTGAATCCAAATTTCACCTTCGACCAATAAATCATCTCCCGCGAATTCGTCGGTTGTTTCGCCGGATACTGCAGCAGTGCATCCGTAAATCCGCGCATCGATTGCGGCAACGCATCCTCATCCTTCACCATGTCGGCAAACTCGCGTGCCACGTCCGTCGGCGGTGTGCGGTCCGCGTAGCTGCCCAATGCCGCATTGCCGCTGCGTTTGTAATCCGCCAGTATCTGCATCACGGTCTGCTGCAGAT
>CAIZGA010000124.1 GCA_903932385.1 uncultured Acidobacteriota bacterium | reverse complement strand
CCCGGTGCCGCCGATGACCGAGGAGCGGCGCAAGGAAGTGGTGAAGCACCTCTCCGGCGTGCTGGAAAACCACCGCACCGGCATCCGCAACATTCGACGCGACGGCAATGACTCCATCAAGAAAGCGGCGAAGGACAAGCTGATTTCAGAAGATGACGAGAAGCGCGCCACTGAAGAAGTGCAGCAACTGACCGACGCGGAAATTAAAAAGATTGAAGAGCTCTTCAAGCAGAAGGAAAAAGAAGTTCTGTCAGTTTGATAAGTTCAAATACCTAACAGTGATGGGCGGTGATTTTGTGATTGAAAACCTTCATCAGGTTTAATCACTTTGCTCACCGCCCATCACCGTTAAGTAGTTTGTTAGTCAAAGACCACGGTCTTGTTGCCGTAGCAGAGAATTCTCCGCTCCAGATGCCAGCGCACTGCGCGGGAGAGCACTACGCGTTCCAGGTCGCGGCCACGGTCCACCAAATCTTCCACTTGATCGCGATGCGAGACCCGCGCCACATCCTGCTCAATGATGGGCCCGTTGTCGAGCTCGGCGGTGACGTAGTGGCTGGTTGCTCCGATGAGTTTCACTCCGCGCGCATGGGCCGCGTGGTAGGGACGCGCACCGATGAAGGCCGGCAGAAAACTGTGGTGCACGTTGATGATGGCCGCAGGATACGGCGCGACAAAATCCGCAGAGAGAATCTGCATGTACCGCGCCAGCACCACCAGATCAATATTGTGTTGACGCAGGAGCGACAGCTGCAGTTGCTCCGCAGTGTGCCGTGTATCTGCGGTCACCGGCGTGTGTAGAAAGGGAATGTCGTAATAAGCGGCCAGTGGTGCCACAGCGGTGTGGTTGGAAATGATCAGCGGGATTTCGCAATCCAATTCGCCGGAACGCCAGCGATAGAGCAGGTCCACCATGCAGTGCAGGTACTGCGAACAGAAGAGCGCGACCCGCGGCCGACGCGTTGCGGTGTAGAGCTTCCAGCGCATGTTGAGCTCGGCGGCTATCGGCGCGAAAGCTTTTTCAAATCCGCCGATGTCAAAGGCGGCATCGCCTGTATCTCCATTGCCGCCCAGCGACCACTCCACCCGCATGAAGAAGAGACCGAGTGCGTGGTCCTGGTGTTGGTCGGCGTGCAGAATATTGGCGCCCATCTGGAAGAGCAAGGTGGAGACGCGGGCGACCAGGCCTTTCTGGTCCGGGCAGTCAATCAGCAGAACAGCTGTTTCTTTCATGGCGAAATTTTTCCTGTCATTTACTAGCTTATCCAATATGCCGACTGGGCATAAAATCATGCCATGCCCACGCGTACTGTACATACCGTCTGCTCGCATGATTGCCCCGACTCCTGCGGCGTTCTGGTGACCGTGGATGAACTGACAGGGCGCGCGATAAAAATTCAGGGAGACCCGGCACATCCGGTCACACGCGGATTTCTCTGCGGCAAAGTGGCGAAATATCTTGACCGCGTTTACGCGCCGGACCGGCTGTTATTTCCCATGCGCCGCAAGGCGGGCGTGAAGAAAGCGCCGCTGCCGCAGGGCCGCGAAGCGGAGGCATTCGAGCGCATCAGCTGGGATGAAGCACTGGATACGATTGCCGCACGGCTGCAAAACGTTTGCGATACCTATGGGCCGGAGAGCGTGCTGCCGTATTCCTACGCCGGCACAATCGGGCAGCTGGGTTTCGGCTCCATGGACCGGCGATTTTTTTATCGCATGGGCGCATCGCAGCTCGACCGCACGATTTGTTCTTCTGCCGGCGGCGCGGCGCTGGCCTCGGTCTACGGCATCAAGCTGGGCATGGATACGGAAGCGTATCGCAATGCGCGCCTGATTATCGCGTGGGGCGCAAATGTTCACGGCAACAATATCCACCTGTGGCCGTTTATTGAAGAGGCTCGACGCAATGGCGCGAAGCTCATCGTGATTGATCCCTACCGCACGCGCACCGCCGCACTGGCAGACTGGCACATTGCGATTCGTCCGGGCACGGATACTGCGTTGGCGCTGGGCATGATGCACGTCATCCTGCAGAAAAAGCTGGAAGACGCCGATTACATTACCCGATACACGCATGGCTACGATGCACTGCGCGAACGCGTGTTGTCAGAGGAATATTCTCCGCAACGCGTGGCCGAGTGGACGGGGCTTGCTGCAGAAGATGTTGTGCGGCTGGCGCGCGAATATGCAGCGGCACGGCCGGCGGCGATTCGACTGAACTACGGCATCCAACGCTCTGAACATGGCGGGACGGCGGCGCGAGCTGTGTGCATGCTGCCTTGCATCACCGGTGCGTGGCGGCATGGCGGCGGCGTTCAACTTTCTACTTCGGGCGCGTTTCCGTTTAACTCCGCCGCGCTGCATATGCCGGAGCTGATGCGGGCAAGCCCGCTGGGCCGTGCTGCACGCATGGTGAATATGTCGCAGTTGGGCCACGCGCTAACGGAGCTCGGCAGCGATGGGCCGCGCGTGCATGCGCTGTTTGTCTATAACTCCAACCCCGCTGCGGTTGCGCCCAATCAAAACGCGGTGCTGCAGGGCATGGCTCGCGAAGACCTCTTCACTGTGGTGCATGAGCAGTTCTTTACCGACACGGCCGACTACGCCGACATTCTGCTGCCTGCGACAACATTTCTGGAACACACCGATGTGCAAGGCGCATACGGGCATCATTATGTGCAACTCTCGCAGCAGGCCATTGCGCCGCTGGGCGAGGCGCGCAACAACGTGGAAGTTTTTTCCGCATTGGCGCAACGCATGGGCTACACCGAAGCCTGTTTCCGAGACACACCCGAGCAGTTGATTGACCAGGCACTGAGCAAGCCGCACGATTGGTTCCGAGGCATCACGCGTGAATCGCTCGCCGTACACGGACACATGCCGCTACAGGTTCAGGGCGGCTATGCTCCGTTTTCCGGCAGCGGCGATGCCAACGCAAATTTCGGCACGCCCAGCGGCAAGGCGGAATTTTATTCTGACGCGCTGGCTGCGCAGGGGCTGGACCCGCTGCCGGCATTCCATCCCGCGCATGAGTCGCGCCACACGGATGCGGCTCTACAATTTCCGTTGGAATTTTTACCGCGCAAGGCCGACAACTATATGAACTCGACCTTCGCGAATCTTCCCGGTCATCAGCAGATGGAACCGCATATCGGCGAGTTGGAAATTCACGCAGTGGATGCGGCTGAGCGTCGCATCGCCGAAGGAGATTTGGTGGAAGTCTACAACGACCGCGGCAGTTTGCAATTGCGCGCGCATGTGAACGGCGCTACACCGCAGGGAGTGGTTGCGGCCCGCATGGGTTGGAACAAACTTTCACGGCAGGGCGGCGGAGTGAATCGGCTGACTTCCGAGCGGCTTACAGACATCGGCGGCGGCGCCACGTTTTATTCCACGCTGGTGGAAGTAAAACGTATCGGCACCGCCGCAAAATCATCCACATAAAATTATGCTGCGAAGTTTACATCTGTATCGTCAGCGGCTCAGCCAGCGTGAAGTGCACGACCGATTCCGCAGGCAGATCAATGTCATGATTGCCGGTGAGGCCCGCTGCGCCCGTACCTGCGCCCGCGCCCACTAATCCTCCAACCACCAGACCAACGCCGCCAGTGGCAATGCCGCCAATTAACATGCCGGCCCCGCTGGTGCCGCCTATCAGCGCCGCAGAGCGCTTGCCTTTGCCCTTCATGGTGTGAACATTGTCACGCGTGTCCAGCGAGTAGGTCTGGCCGTTCATGGTCACGCTGGTCAGCCGTAGCGCCAACTCCGACCGTCCCTTGAAGTGGCCGCGCCGATGCGACACCGCAACCACGCCAGTCACATTTGCGCCTTGTGGAATCACGAATATGTTGTTTTGTGAAACCGGCTCGGCAAAAACTCCCGTGAACTGATCGCCTGCCTGACTCGTCTTAACGCTGATGTGGTCATTCAGCCGAATTGCAATCTGCGTGCCCACCGGCAATGTAATTGGCGACGGTGTCTGCTGTGCAACCAAAGAACCCGTACCGCTGGAATTGGCCGCGTCCGGCTGGTTCTGCGCCTGTGTGGTGGATTTGCAACCACTGGCAATAACGGTAAGCGCCGCGAGAAAAAATGCAGCCGCTATGCGGGAATGTCTGCTGCGTTCATGGGAAATATTCATAACTCACCTCGTAAAAATTTCCCCTGGAGCACCAAGGCGATGGAATTTTTGTGATGTTGATTTTTATGCGCGCGAAATTGGAGTGCGAGCGCGACACTTGATTCGTGCCTACCAGTACGATGCCGATGCAGCGAAGAAGGGTGCCTGAAAAAATCCGCAAACTATAAAACGGCGGAGCCACGATGGATTGCAATCCCGTGAACTCCGCCGCCTGATTGTGTTGCTAATGATTAATTCGAGTCTTTGTTGCCTGTGCCTTTGGGCAGAACTAGTTCCACCATGGCAAATTTAGTCTTCTTGCCGCCGCCACCGTTTGCATCCACGGCAACAATGCGCTGATGATGTTCGGATCCGGTGCGCAGCGAAATTCCATCATCCACATTCACATTGTTGATGTTGGTGTGGCCGTGAGCGTCGTCGCAGCTCAGCCCCTCGGCGGTCTTCTCCGGCTTGCCCACAGCTTTGTTGTTCTGGCACTCCAACACATCGCCATATTGATGCATTGCTTTTTTGTAGAAGGCCACCACTTTGTCGGAACTGTCGTCGGTACCGTAGCTGACCACCTTCACACGCAACGTGAAATCGCCAAAGCCCATGTTGATGTCTGCGGAGCCGGAGTTTTTATCGTCGCCATCTTTCACCAGCACCGAGCCGGGATATTCCGGCAGGCCGAGGTCCGCCGCGTGCGTGCTGTTGTCCGCCTTCACCTGCAGGCCACCGAAGGGAGAAACTACTTTTACATTCTCGCCACCATTGGGTGATTTGTTCGTCTCTACCATGCATCCACTGCACAACAATGCAGCTGCCGCCAGCATCGCGATTCCAATCCCTTGCTTCATCGTTCGTCTCCTAAAAACACTTTCGCCGGCACAACCTTCACGCAATCATAAGCGCATATCTGCGTTGTCGAAATTCTATGCCGATGTATTTCCATACGGAGACGCTGTAGCGGCGGTTCCAATTTCTGCAAAGAAATCCACGACGTCGGCAAAGCTGGCCGATTCCCACCTTTGCCGGGTGTGTAAATTTCCAACAATTTTTGTTGACATTGTGGTTAACGGCACACTATATATAGTGCGTAGTGAATGTGACGCACGAGAGGTTGCGTACGCCGTGCGGAACTGGGTTCTTTAGGGAGAGCCCACGGAGGCAAAGCCAGCGCTGTTCCTGCGTATACGCGTAGACCTCTGGGAACAGGCCGCTGTTCAGTAAAGTTTTTCAGTGTGTACCAACCGAAGTGGATCCACACATCAGCAAGGCCCTGCCAAAAGCGGGGCCTCTTTTTTTGTCACGCGTAGGCGGTCACCGTGCCGGAATTTTTGCTGCGACGCTCGTCGCTGATTTTTTTCACATAGCCGCTGGAACGCAGAGCTTCGAGCGGATCCTCCGCCAACCCGCGTGCCTTGCGCCAGGCATGCACCAGCGGACGAACATCCTGCCAGAATGCGCCGCGGTAAAGTTCCTCTGCCGCCACCAAGTCGCAGCGATCCTGCAACTCGGCAAGTTTTTCCTGGTCCACTAACGCGGCTCTTGCGTATATTTCCTGCGCCACGGCAACAGTCTGCACCATGGCTTCCATCTTCGGCTTCAAGTTGTGGCTCTGGTCCACCATGTAGGCAATCTGCGGCGCGGCGCCTTTGCGGTACGCATCGTAACGCAACTCGCAGAAGATGCGGAAGACTTGATAGGGATCAATCGAGCCGAGTGTGAGATCGTCATCCGCATAGCGGCGGTCGTTGAAGTGGAATCCGCCGAGTGCATCGAGATGCAGCAACCACGCCACAATCTGTTCAATGTTCTGCGCCTGATAATGATGGCCGGTATCCACCAACACTTTGGCTTGCGGTCCGCTGCGTCGCGCAAACTCCAGCGCCATGCCCCAGTCGCCGATATCGGTGTGGTAGAACGCCGGCTCAAAAGGTTTGTACTCCACCAGCATGCGTTGGCCCGGCGCGAGCGCGGCGTGAGCTTTTGATAACGCTTCCTGCGTCCAGTCAATGCGGCGGCGAATGCTTTGCGTGCCGGGATAATTCGACCCATCCGCGAGCCAGATGGAAATATCGTTGCCGCCGAGTGCCTTGCCAATTTCGACCGACTCCAGCAAATGCGCCACGGCATGCGCGCGGATGTCGGCATCGGGATTCGCAACTGAGCCGTGCTTGTATTCCTGCGATTGAAAAAGATTTGGATTGATGGAACCGGCGCGAACACCGTGCTGCGACTCCAGCTTGCGCACTGCGTCAATGTCTTTCACGCCGCCGGGCATATCCCAAAGTACATGCAACGCAACGGTGGGCGCAGCGCCGGTCAGCCGATGCACTGTGCCGGCATCGGAAAATTTTTCTTCGAGGGATGTGGCGGCGCCGTCCTGCACAAATTTTCCAAAGCGTGTGCCGGTGTTGGCAAAGCCCCACGAAGGCAGCTCAATGGCCAAGCCATCAAGCGCACTCGCAATCCGTTGTTCATCGCTGCTGCTGATACCGCTCATTGCCCGAACTCCGCAAAATGATTTTGCTACCGATGGCGCGGTTGAAACCGCGTGACAGAAAACTGTATCACGCAGCCGAGCGGCGCGAAACGCACGCCGTCACACCTGCTGGAATGTTGTTCCACACCGCACCCTGCATCAGATACGATTATCGCCTGAGCAACAATTTCGATTTTTGATTGAGGGCAATGTGGGTCCGAATCCGTTCCTCGGCGTCATCTTCCATTGGATCGGCGGTTTCTGTTCCGCCACTAACTTCATTCCCTTCCGCGGCATCAAGCGCTGGTCGTGGGAAATTTACTGGCTGATCCAAGGCGTGGCCGCGTGGCTGATTGCGCCAACTGCCGTAGCGCTGGTATTCGTGCCCGAACTCTCTACCATCCTGCACACGGCCAGCACAACCACGCTGCTCTACACCTGCATGTGGGGCGCGCTATGGGGCATCGGCGGACTCACCTTCGGTCTTGCCATCCGCTATCTCGGCATCGGCCTCGGATACTCCATCGCGCTCGGATTCTGCGCTGCGGTCGGCACACTGGTGCCGCCCATTCGCCACGGCCAGTTGTTGACAATTGCCTCGCACACTTCCGGCCAGGTGATTTTGATTGGTGTTGCTGTTTGCGTCATCGGCATTGCCGTCAACGGTGCGGCCGGCTACAACAAAGAGCGTGAGATGAGCCAGGAGGAAAAAGACCTAGCCGGCGAACACGATTACTCGTTCGTGAAGGGAATTCTTGTCGCCATCTTTGCCGGCATCATGAGCGCGTGTTTCGCCGTTGGCCTGGACTACGGCAAACCGATTGCTGCAGTTGCAAAAACGCATCTGCTGGCCAGCGGGAGTACCGATCTATGGCAGAACCTGCCAGTGTTGATTGTTGTTCTGTCAGGAGGCTTTGCCACAAACCTTGTATGGTCGGTGATTCTCATCTTGAAGAACGGAAGCGGCCGGCAGTTTCTTGGCGCGCCCGGCAGCAACCCGATGGGCGCAACCCGCACCACCGGCGCAACGCTGATGGATTTGGATCCGACAACACTCACCGCACGCATTGCACCGCTGCCTCTGGTTAAGAATTACATCCTTGCAGCAATGGCCGGCATCATCTGGTACTTCCAGTTCTTCTTTTATTCCATGGGCCAGACAAAAATGGGTAAGTATGATTTTTCCAGCTGGACGCTGCACATGGCCAGCATCATCATTTTTGCCGCGCTCTGGGGAGTGACGTTGCGCGAGTGGCGCGGCACCAGCCTGAAGACGCGCGTACTGGTTTCGATGGGTATCCTGCTGCTGGTAAGTTCCACCATTATTGTTGGCTATGGAAATTATCTTGGAGGACAGCAGTAGATCCTCATAACAAAAATCCAGTCGTGACATTGATTCCCATTTTTCGATGTGACCAAAGTTTTCCTGCAGGATGACCACTTTTCCTGCCCGCAGTCTCATCTCTGCAAATAAACTTCAACAAGCAGTGGGCAGACTGTGTAGCGATGCAGACCCCTGTCGATTCGTAATGCACGTTGAGAAAGATGGCGATTCGATGATTCAGTGCGCGTACTGCAAGTCCAAATCTTTTCGCCGCACTACGCTGGAATTCAAAGACCAGTTGAAGTTGGTTCTGCTGCGCTATCCGGTACGTTGCCGCCATTGCGGGCATCGTGTTACGGTTTCCCTCTTCACTGCATATAAACATGCAATGCCACGTGAAGCACCGCACATCGGCGCCAACCTGAGCTGGCAGCAGTGGACCTCGGGCAGCGATGAAGATAATCCCACTGTGATTGCAGCGCGCAAGAAGAACGAGGAATAATTCTGTGTTGGCAAACGGGCGCTAGCGTCGTGCATCGGCGGCGATGCGGCGCAGGCCGGGCAACACTTCGCCCAGCGCAACCGGTGCCGCCGATTTCACACCCAATCCAAAATAAACGCTGCGGTAGTAGGGAAAGAGCCGCTCGTAGATAGAAGTGGCTGACATCTCCGGCGCGTAGGTTTTGAAGGGAAGGCACATCGCCGATTGCGCTTCTTCTATCGACGAAAAACTTCCCGCCGCCAGCAACGCAAAAATTCCCGAGCCAAGACTTGTGGGTACGCCGTCGGGAACCAGCACGGGCTTGCCCAACACATTCGCATAAATCTGGTTGAGCACAGGATTGTTCTGCGGGATGCCGCCGGCGTTGATGATGCGTTCCACCGGCACGCCGTTCTGCTGCATCCGTTCGAGTATGATGCGCGTGTGCATGGCCGTGCCTTCCATCGCGGCGAAGAGTTCGTCCTGCGCGGTGTGCACCAGGTTCCAGCCCAATGTGATGCCGCCGAGTTCCGGATTCACGAGCACGGTGCGGTCGCCATTGTCCCAGCTGAGACGCAACAGGCCAGTTTGTCCGGCGCGATATTTTTCCAGCCCTGCGGCCAGTTCAGAAACTTTCACTCCGGCACGGCGTGCAATCGCATCGAAGATATCGCCGGTGGCAGAGAGCCCCGCTTCAATGCCCGCAAACGCAGGATGCACGCTGCCTGGAACCACGCCGCAAACTCCCGGCACCAGTTGCGTGCGGCGGCTCATCGCGATGATGCAGGTGGACGTGCCGACAACATTCACTGCATCGCCTTCGCGGATGTGCGCTCCGATAGCGTCCCAGTGCGCGTCGAATGCGCCGACGGGTATCGGAATTCCGGCACGCAGACCGAGCCGCTGCGCCCATGCTTCGCAGAGTGTGCCGGCAAGTTTATCGGAGGTTGCAAATTCGCCATTGAGCTTTGCGCGAATGCCGTCGAAGAGTGGATCCAGCTTACTGAGAAAATCTTGCGGCGGCAGACCGCCCCACTTCGGGTTCCACATCCACTTGTGCCCGGCGGCGCAAACGCTGCGCTTCACCAACTTCGGGTCGCGAATGCCGCACAATGTTGCCGCCACCATGTCGCAATGCTCAAAGGCGGATGCAAACTGCGAGCGTTTTTCAGGATTGTGTCGGAGCCAGTGCAACAGCTTGGCGAAACCCCACTCGTGCGAGTAGACGCCGCCACACCAGTCAATCGCTTCCAATGATTCGCGATGCGCGAGTTCGGTAATCTGCTGCGCTTCCGCGTGCGCGCGATGGTCGCACCATAGGTAGTAGTCGTCCAGCGGCTGCATCTGCGCATCCACCGGCACAACGCTGGAGCCGGTGGTGTCGAGCGCGAGGGCGGCTATACTTTCGCCGTCAACGCCAGTCTCGGCCAGCACCTTGTGCATCGCCTCGACCAGCGCGGTCATCTGGTCGGCGTGGGATTGCGTGGCGTAATCGGGGTCTTCGTGTTTGCGATGCAGCGGATACTCTGCGGTGGCCGTGCCCAGCCGCCCACGTTCGCTGTCCAGCAATGTTACGCGTACACTCAGCGTGCCAAAATCCACTCCCGCTGCAATTGCCATCGTTCACTCTCGCTGCCGTGCTCAAACTTTATTGGCCGTAGGTTGCTTTGGCGCCATGCTTGCGAAAAAAATGTCGATCCAGCAACGCCTGCGAAATGCCCGGCGTCTCCGGCCGCAACGTGTGCGTGTAGTACGCCATGCGCGCAATCGCTTCCAGTACCACTGCATGGTACGCCGCCGATGCTGCATCGACTCCCCATGCAAACGGTGCGTGACCGGCAACTAATACACCGGGCAGCGCCAGTGGATCCAAGCCACGGAAGCGTTCCACAATCGCCACGCCGGTTTCATGCACATAGTCGCCTTCAATTTGTTCGGTCGTCAATTCGCTGGTCACCGGAACCGGGCCGTGAAAATAATCGGCATGCGTGGTTCCATAGGCGGGAATCTCCATGCCAGCCTGCGCCCAAGCCGTGGCGTATTCCGAATGCGTATGCACGACGCCGCCAATCTGCGGAAACTCGCGATAGAGCAGCAGGTGCGTGGCCAGGTCGGACGACGGCTTCAGTTCGCCATCGAGCACCTTGCCGTTCATGTCTGTGATGACGATGTGGCTGGCGTCCATCTGCTCATATGGCACACCGCTCGGTTTGATGGCCACCACGCCGGCCGCGCGGTCCACGCCGCTCGCGTTGCCAAAGGTGTGGAGCACGAGGCCGCGGCTCACCAGTTCCAGATTGGCTTCCAACACCGATTGCCGCAGTCGTTCAAATTGCATCCGCACACCCTTTTCTATCCCCATCAATTCTCCACGAATTCGCAGCGGCTGGGTAGGTGAATCTGGACGGAGGTGGAGCATCCGCGCCTACAACCGGGCAGAAAGTACTTGCAACATTTACAGTGCAATGGCCTATACTGCTGGCAAGTACCATAGCCATGTCCACTGCCAGCACAACCCGCAAAAACACCCGCAAGCCGGCCCACCGCGCGCCAGATGCGCCGATTCCCGACAAGCTTTATTTTCGGATTGGCGAAGTGGCCAAACTGTGTGGCGTGCAGGCCTATGTGCTGCGTTTTTGGGAGTCGGAGTTCAGCGTTCTGCGCCCGAACAAGAGCGGCACCGGGCAGCGGCTCTATCGCAGGCGCGATGTTGAGACCGCACTGCGCATTCGCCATCTGCTGTATGAAGAGGGTTACACCATTCCCGGCGCGCGTACGGCGCTGAAGCAGGAATCGCGACAGAATGCCGCCGTGGCTGCGGAAGAAAAAGGCAAACAGCAGCCGCTGCAGTTTGCAACGGAAGAACGCTCCCCGGCAGAACTGCAGCTGGATAAACTGCGTCAAGATTTACGTTCGCTGCTGCTGCAGTTGAGTGGCCCGCCCAGCAATACGGTTCGCGCCATCAATTCTGATAGAGCGGGGAATAGTCGTACTCGCCGGATTCAGGCTCATCAGGATATGGCACTTTTCTAGGCCCTGACGCCAGTACCGGATCACGCACAACCTCATGACATTGCATAAAGCGTTCTATCGCCTTCAGCATGCAGGCCTGCCCGCAAATATGCTGTGCCATGGGACTGGCGGCGTCTTCGTCATTCCAGGGCATGGCCGAGATTCGCAACCACTTGGTCTGGTCTCCAATGCCGGTAACTCGGCCGGGGAGCAGAACCCACCAGTGGTTAATCTCGCGCTTCATGCGCCCACATACATCACAACAGACCTGCATCTGCAGGCTCATAACTACCTCCAACCCGGGCCTTGCACTCCTCTGCTATCGGCATAGCGGGCGCAGGGGTTCACCTGCGCCGCCATGTATCTGCGGAATCACGGAGTGCTGTTTCAATTTGGGCTGGATTTGTAGCCGACGGTTTTATGCCGCAGTGAGTTTGCGAGAAGTGGTGTTGCGCTCGCGAGAGACTTTTGGCCGGGCGTGAGAAAGCACTGCCGACAACTCGCCCAGTTCGTCAGAGTCCACCGCCAGCGGCTCGGGGTGCTCGTCGCCCATCATGGCCGACTGCACCACAGACTCTGCCACGGAATTCACCAGCGTGTCGAAATCCATATGGTCGTTGCCCTGCTGCGAAAGGATTTTCTCCAGCGGATGCTCATAGCTGGATGCAATAGCTGCTTCGGGCGGAGTCAACGCCGGGAAAATTTCCACGCCGGACATGAAACGTTCCACCGCACGCTGTACGCAAAGCTGACCGCAGGCATGGTGCGCGCCCGGACGGGTTGCCAATTCACTCTGCCACGGCACCACCAGAAACATGCTCTCTTTTGGGGTAGCCTGCGTGGAACCCTGATCCTGATTTTCAGCGGTCTTCTGCAGCTCTGATTTTTCGTCGCCGGTCACAATCAGCCACCAGTGGTTGGTCTGCTTCTTGGGAGTGCCACAAATATCGCAACGAAATGCAAGTGTACTTGCCATTTTTAATCTCCTGTATTATTTGGCGGTTTACGGCGGGCTGCTGCCCGCTCTACCAGATGGGTCTTCAAGCCCTGCTCGGGGCCTTCCCCATACATTTATTTAGATGCATGGAATCCGCTGTTGACGCGGTAAAAATGCATGAATCCCTCGAATGTGTGACACATCAGATACGCCGCCGCGGCCAGCTCGCCGTCAGTCTTCTATCCCACTGATAATGTGTTGTTTATTTCGCCGGCGCCAGAATGTGCGACAATCGCTTTTGCAAGACAGGCTGTACGTTTTACTGGGGAAAGCGCCATGAAATGCCAGTATTGCCCGTCCACCATGTTTCGCCGCTCGCGCATGCGCGCCGCCGACTTCATGCGCATCTTTCTGCTGGAACTGCCAGTGCGCTGCATGCGCTGTCGTCAGCGGCAGTCCGGTCCATTTCTGCTGAGTGCGATATCGCTCTCTTCCGAGTCGCGGAAGCGGCATGAACATAGTCATGCCGAAGGCGAAGGTCACCACCGCAGACACAGAAGCTCCCGCAGCTCGTGACTGCGGAAGCTCTGTTGTGAAAACTACCGATTGAAAATTTCTAAGCCGTAATGGTTTCGCGCAGCCAACCGTAAATCGGAAAGGCCTCTGCGAGTTCCAGAACATTGCCGCGCACCTTGGCCAGATACGCCGCGTCGTTGGGGTGCTCTAATGCTTCGGCAATCCATTTGCCAATCTGCTGCATCTCAGGAACGCCCATGCCACGCGTGGTGAGTGCCGGTGTTCCGATGCGAATGCCGCTCGGCTTCATCGGCGGGTTGGTGTCATACGGAATCGCGTTCTTGTTCACGGTGATGCCGGCGACGCCGAGTGCCGTCTCCGCTTCCGATCCCAACATGCCGCGCGAAAAGACATCGACCAGCACCAGATGCGTATCTGTGCCGCCGGAGATGATGCGATAACCGGCTTCGCTCAGCGATGCTGCCAGCGCCTGGGCATTGGCGACAATCTGATGCGCATATTTTTTGAACTCCGGCTGCAACGCTTCATTGAACGCAACGGCCTTGGCCGCAACGATGTGCACCAGCGGTCCGCCCTGATGTCCGGGAAAGACTGCCTTGTCGATGGCAGGGCCATGATCGGCGGTAGTCAGGATGAGACCCGAACGCGGTCCGCGCAGCGTCTTGTGCGTGGTGGTAGTGGTGACGTGGGCATACGGTACCGGCGAAGGATGTGCGCCACCGGCCACCAGACCGGAGATGTGCGCCATATCCACCATCAGCTTTGCGCCGGCCTTGTCGGCAATCTGGCGCAGGCGGGGGAAGTCGAGTGTGCGGGGATAGGCGCTGCCGCCGCCGACAATCACCTTGGGCTGCACGCGCACGGCAATCTCTTCAATCTCGTCGTAGTCCAGCGTTTCTGTGTCCTTGCGAACGCTGTAGCCGACGATGCGATAGAGCTTGCCGGAAAAATTCAACTTGTGGCCGTGGGTCAGGTGGCCGCCGTGCGCCAGGTCCAGTCCCAGAATCGTTTCGCCCGGTTCCAGCAGCGTCATATACGCGGCGGCATTGGCCTGCGAACCGGAGTGCGGCTGCACGTTGGCATACTCGGCGCCGAAAAGCTGCTTGGCACGGTCGCGCGCCAGGTTCTCCACCACATCGGTAAACTCGCAACCACCGTAATAGCGGCGGCCGGGATATCCCTCGGCATATTTGTTGGTGAAGACGCTGCCCGCAGCTTCCAGAACGGCACGGCTGACAAAGTTTTCCGAGGCAATCATCTCCAGCCCCTCGTGCTGGCGGAGAATTTCGTTCTCAATTTGGTGGAAGATGTCCGGGTCAGCTTGCGCCAGCGGAAGAGACATGCGCGGGTTTATTGGGTTCGCCATGCCTATATTTTACCGCGTTCTGCGGAGCGGGGCCTTGCGGCGGAATTTCGCTACTCGACTACACGCCGCGGGACGCGATCGCTGATGCCGCAGAGAATTTCGTAGGGAATCGTATCGGCGATTCGGGCCAGTTCATCGGCGCCGATACGTTGGCTGTCCTGCTCGCCAATCAGTACCGCTTCATCGCCGATCACAGCATCGGGTAACGCTGACACATCCACAATCGTCAGGTCCATGGAAACGCGACCGACAATCGGCACGCGCTGGCCACGCACCAGCACGGCAGCCCCGGGCGTTGTGTCGCTGCCGGAAAGTTCGCGACGGTAGCCATCGGCATAACCCACAGGCAGCAACGCCAACTTCATCTTGCGTGGCGCGGTGTAAGTCGCGCTGTAACCGATGGTATCGCCGGCCTTCACTTCTCGCAGTGCAACGATGCGCGTCTTCCACGTCAGCACCGGCTGCAGCTTGGCCGCCAGTTCACCGATGGTGGATGCGTCGGATGATTCAACCGGCAGACAATATCCATATAACGCGAGGCCGGCACGCGGCATGGGACGCGCTTGAAATCGCGCAGCCAACGCGGCCAATCCAGGCAACTCAACACCAACATCCACGGTGGAAGAATTGCCCGCGTGAATCCACTGCGGCTGCAAACCTGCTGCAGCGATTTGTTCCACCGCATGCGAAAAAATATCCACCTGCCGAGCATTCATCGCAGCATCGGCAACTTCAGCACTGGCAAAGTGCATCATCACGCCGGAGAGCCGCAGCAGGCCCTGCTGAAATCGCGGCAACAACGCAGCCAGCGCCGCGCCGGGGGCCACTCCCTGACGCGACATGCCGGTATCAATTTCCAGATGCACATTGATTTCGCCCGATGCATCGCCGCGCCGCGCAGCTTCCGCTTCGAGCAGGTCAAGATGATACGGCTCCCAAACCACCGGCGTCAGATTATGGTCATAAACCGCTGCGGCTTCGCCCTGCCACAGACTGCACATCACCAGAATCGCGGGAGAAAATCCGTTGGCCTTGCATGAGGCGCGCACGAGGATGCCTTCATCCACGCTGGTGACGCCAAGCCACTCGGCACCCGCTTCGGCCAGAATGGGCGCGCACTGCGGCGATCCATGCCCGTAAGCATTGGCCTTGACCACGGCCAGCAGACCGGAACCAGCACCAGCCGCTTGTTGCACCGCGTGAAAATTTTTCATCAACCGCGAGCGCGAAATCTCTGCCCAGATGGGACGCGTGCGTGTAATCATGCTGTCTCCATCGTAACCTTGCCGCCGGTGCATACAATAATGCTGTGGCTGAAAACGAGCAGGAAACTATTGTTGCCATCTCCACCCCGCCGGGCCGCGGCGGCATCGGCATTGTGCGGCTGGCCGGGCCGCAGGCGCAGGCGATTGCCACGCCGATGCTGCGGTTGCGGCATCCGCTGGCCGCGGCACAGGCACGCTTTGGCGAAGTGCTGGATGCGGACGGCGATCGGCTGGACGATGTTGTGGTGACGTTCTTTGCCGCGCCGCACAGCTACACCGGAGAAGACATCGTAGAAATTGCCGCGCATGGCGCGCCGGTAGTGTTGGAAGCGATGCTTCGACACGCGTTGGGACTGGGCGCTCGTCTGGCAGAGCCGGGAGAGTTTACCCGCCGCGCATTTCTCAACGGCCGCATGGACCTGACGCAGGCCGAGGCCGTTCACGATCTGATTGCCGCGCAGACGCTGCACCAGGCGCGCATTGCCGCCGAGCAGATGGATGGCGCGTTGAGCCGCCGCCTACATCCGGCAAAACAGTTGCTGTTGAATCTGATTGCCGCGCTCGAAGCCGGAATTGATTTTGCCGAAGACGATGTGGATGTACTTCCAGCAGAAAAAATTCGCGCGCAAATTGAATCCGTAAAAGATTTGTTGGTGCAGTTGGCCGAAAGTTTTGCCTACGGGCGTCTGGTTCGCGATGGACTGACTCTCGCTCTATGCGGCCGGCCGAATGTGGGCAAGAGTTCGCTCTTCAACCAATTGGTGCAGCATGAACGCGCCATTGTCACCGCCGAGCCCGGAACAACTCGCGATCTGGTAAAAGAACATATTTCTCTCGGCGGCATACCGATTGAACTCGTGGATACAGCCGGCATACGCACCGCGGGCAATGAAGCCGAAGCGATGGGTATCCAAAAAACGCGCGAAGCCGTTGCCGCTGCGGAATTCGTTCTGCTGGTGCTGGATGCCAGCGAGCCGCTGGGCAAAGAGGATGAAGATCTTCTGGCGATTGTGGCCGAACGCGACGGCCTGATTGCATGGAACAAATGTGACCTAATCAAAAATCAATCCGGCAACACTCCACCGGCCGGCGCTGTGCCTACCTCCGCGCTCACCGGCGAGGGCATAGACGCGCTACGCGAGCTTGTATTGCAACGCATCCGCCACGGAGCCAGCAGCGAGAATGGATTAATCACCAACTTGCGCCAGCAGCAGGCCATCACTTCGGCAATTGCTGCACTGGATGCATCGCTGGCTGCGCTCTCGCGGCAGACTCCACATGAGATGCTGATGCTCGATCTCTACGCCGCGCTGCGTGCGCTGGACTCGCTGACCGGAGCCACCACGAGCGACGATGTTCTCAACCTGATATTCTCGAGCTTCTGCATCGGCAAATAGATTTTCTCCGCAGATTTTTCCAACCTGCATAGGACAATCGCCTTACAGTGCAGGAGCAAATTGCATGTGCGATGTATTAGAGTGCTTACTGTATAGAAACTCCAACGAACCGGTGTATTGAGTGATAATGCGAATTGCAGGTGTACGTCGAACCCGCGTGAGATATTTTCTGGCCTTCTGGCTGTTTATTCTCAGCGGCGTTGCATTTCTTGATCGCACAAATATCTCCGTCGCCGGCCTGCAAATCAGCCGCGAGTACGGTCTCGGCAACCAGCATCTTGGCTGGATCCTCTCATCATTTCTAATCGGCTACGCATGCTTCCAGCTGCCGGCCGGTGTGCTGGCGGCACGTTACGGTCCGCGGCGCGTGCTGGCCATCGGCGTGCTGTGCCAGGCAACGGCCACCATGCTGACCGCCGTTCTGCCCACGCACGTTCCGGGCGCGTTGTTCATGCTCATCGGCATACGATGCACGCTTGGCGTTGGCGAGTCCGTCATCTATCCAGCGGCCAATCAATTCGTCGCCATGTGGATTCCAAAAGAAGAGCGCGGCTTCATCAACGGGCTCATCTTTGCCGGCGTTGGCGCTGGCAGCGGACTCACCCCGCCCCTGCTCACCTGGATCATCTCCACACACGGCTGGCGTTCCGCCTTCTGGTTTAGCGCAGTGGTCGATCTCTGCGCCGGTGCGGTGTGGTGGATTTTCTCCCGCAATACACCGGAAGAACACCCGGGCGTATCTCGCACAGAGTTGAACGAAATCCGCGAAGGCCTTACCTTCTACACCACCAGCACGCCGACGACGACACAGCCGCCGGCAGTGGCAAAGATTTCCTGGCGCACCATCTTCCGGCGTATCGATTTGGCTGCGCTGATGCTTGGCTACTTCACCTTCGGTTACATCGCGTGGGTCTTCTTCAGCTGGTTCTATATCTATCTGGTGCAGGTGCGCGGCTTTGACTTGAAGTCGAGCGCGTTCTACTCCATGTTCCCGTTCCTTTGCATGACGGTCTTCAGCCTCATCGGCGGCGCACTTTCAGACAAGCTGACACGGGCTTATGGACTGCGCGTCGGTCGCTGCTATCTCGCATCCGTCTCACTGCTGCTGACCGCGCCGCTGCTGGTGGTTGGTTCGCAGGTGCATGGGCCACGGCTGGCCGGGTTGATTCTTTCCGCCGGCGCCGGTGCGATGTACCTTTCGCAAAGCACATTCTGGTCGGTCTCCGTGGATATCGCCGGTAGAAGTTCCGGCGTCTTCTCATCCATCGTGAACATGAGCGGCCAGATTGGCGGAGCCATCACCGCGTCGCTGACGCCCTGGCTGGCGCAAAATTTCGGCTGGACGACATCGTTCAATGTTGCCGCAACTCTGGCCGTTATCGGAGCGCTCTCCTGGCTCGTAGTCCATCCGGAGCGATCGCTCGAGTCGTGACCATGCCGCCTGTAATAGCTGGATGATAGCCACTTTGCCTGTGTAGAGTTTCTGCGCGAAATCGTTGTGAATTAAATCCTGCAGCTTTGTTCAACAAGGTCGTCTGCATGAGACAGATACGTGTCCTTCTGATTGAAGATCACTTTCTCGCCCGCATGGCGCTGCAAACCGTGCTGACGGGACACGGACATGTCTGTGTGGTCGGCGTCGCCGGTGATGGCGAACAGGGCATCCGCATGTATCGCGCGCTGCACCCCGATGTAGTTCTTTTGGACCTGCGTCTGCCGCGCATCAGTGGCCTTGAAGTCATCCATCAATTACGGCGTGAAGCCCGCCCTGCACGCATTGTTGTGCTCTCCAACCTGTGCGGCAGTGAGGATGTTTACTCTGCTGTACGCAGCGGCGCCATCGGCTACCTTACCAAGGACGCCAGCGGCGAAGAAATTATCAACGCCATCAATTCAGCAGACCGAAACCTGCGTTTCCTTCCGGCACCGGTGATGGACCGGCTGATGGAACGCATGCACAATGTGGACCTGACTCCGCGCGAGAAGGAAGTGTTGCGTTGCATCACGCAGGGCTGCACCAATCGCGAGATTGCCGGCGAACTTGGCGTTGCAGAAAAAACGGTGCGCATGCATGTGAGCGCGGTGCTGGAAAAAATGGGCGCACGCGACCGCACACAGGCCACCATCTACGCCATTCAGCGTGGCGTTGTGCATCTGGACTAATATTGGAATCTCTCTTTTCAAACGCATCAATGCAATTCAAAACCATTTAAGAGGACTGACACCGATGACACTTTCCAACAATGAAAAGAACCTCAGCCGTCGCCGTTTTCTGCAGTGGTCGCAAGCAGCCATGGCTGCCGTTGGTGCGACTCCGTTTCTCGGCGGCGCGGCCCGCGCATTGGGCGCAACCACCGCAGCCCCGGCGCACGCGGCTTCGCACGTGGACTACTACGAGAAGCTGGGCGTGACAAAAATCATCAACGCCGCCGGCACGCTCACCGTATACACCGGTTCCATTGAAGCACCGATAGTACAGCAGGCAGCCACTGAAGCCGCCAAGCACCCCGTGCATCTGGTGGACCTGCAGCGCAAGGCCGGCGCGTACATCGCCAGCAAAGTTCAGTGCGATGACGCGTTGGTGAGTTGCGGTTGTTGCAGCTCACTCACGTTAGCCGCCGCGGCCTGCATGCAGGCGGCCAACAATTGTTCCCCGCGGGACATTCCGCAGAACGCCAGCAAGATGAAGAATGAAGTCATCATCCAGCGCAGCCATCGCGCAGACTACAACCACTCAATGTATTCGGCAGGCATCAAGTTCGTTGAGGTCACCGGATTGGATGAATACAAAGCCGCCTTCGGACCCAATACCATTCAGGCACATTACCTGAATTCTTACCCCAGCCAGGTGAGCCATGAGGATTGGCTCTCGGTCGCGCACTCGCATGGCATCCCCTGCAGTGTGGATGTGGCGGCAGAAATTCCTCCCATCTCCAACCTGTGGAACTTTACCAAGATGGGTTTCGATCTGGTTTGCTTCTCAGGCGGCAAGGGCATGCGCGGACCGCAGAATGCCGGCCTGCTGCTGGGCAAGAAGAAGTACATCGACTATGCGCTGGCGAATGACAACCCAGGCGACGGCGTTGGCCGCGGCATGAAGGTTGCCAAGGAACAGGTAGTGGGCATGGCGGCTGCGGTGGACTGGGTCCTCTCGCATACCGAAGAGACCATGCAGGGTGACTATCACAAGCGTGCGGAAAACATCGCGCGCATCGTGAAGAATGTCCCCTCTGTGAAGACGGAGATTGTGGTGCCGATGATTGCCAATCACGTGCCGCACCTGTTGATTCGCTTTGACCCGGCCGTTGTGGGCAAGAGCACGCGCGACATTGTTACGGCATTGCGCACGGGCAAGCCTTCAATCGAGCTGAACCCGAACACCGGCCACCGGCCGAACCAGGGTATCCCCTCGGATGCAAACACACTGGTGGTTGGCGTGTGGATGTTGCAGCCGGGCGAAGACACCATCGTCGGCAATCATATTCACGCTTTGCTGAGCAACAAGAAAAAAGCATAAGTACTCCCACACGGGCCGACAAGCGATATGCTGTCGGCCCGAAACAAATGTAGTCAACAATACAGAAATCATCAACACTTGCGAGGCAAAGAACATGGCACTGAATAACCTGCGCTGGTCGCGTCGCGACCTGCTGAAGCGCTCCGGCCTGCTATCGGCAGCGGCAGCCGTCGCTCCCCTCACCGCATCCGCCGCT
>CAIZGA010000123.1 GCA_903932385.1 uncultured Acidobacteriota bacterium | reverse complement strand
TATGCGCTGCGTCACATCCAGTCACACGTTACACTGTTAATATTCAACAAAGTGGCCATCCCATCCATCTCGGCAGCGCGGTTTTTTGACCTGCTCCGCGACGACCTTGCTGCCATCGAGCGCGAGTTCGCAGGACAGACGGTTTCTGGCGTCACCGCCATTACAGATATCGCCAACTACCTGATTGAAGGCGGCGGCAAACGCATCCGTCCTTCGCTGTTGTTGCTCTCGGCCAAAGCATTGGGATTCAAAGGCCAGAGCCGCATCAAGCTGGGTGCCGTGGTTGAGTTGCTGCACACCGCCACGCTGGTTCACGACGACATTATTGACGAGGCCGGTACACGCCGCGGCCGCCCCTCCACCAACACCACCTGGGGCAACTCCATGTGCGTGCTCGCGGGCGACTGGCTCTACATGCAGGCCTTTCGCACCGCGCTGGAAGAACGCAACTTCCGCATCCTCGACCTGCTCATCTCGCTCACACAGAAAATGGTGGAAGGCGAACTGCTGCAGATGCAGAAGCTCGGTCGGCTCATCAATGAAGAAGAATATTTTGACCTCATCTTCCGCAAGACGGCGTATCTTTTTGAGGTTTCCACCCAGCTAGGTGCCGTGCTCTGTAATGCAGAAGAAGAAGTCATCCAGCAGTTTGGCAATTACGGCCGCAACCTAGGCCTGGCCTTCCAGATTGTCGACGACGTGCTCGATCTGACAGCGACCGAAGAGGCGCTCGGCAAGCCCGTAGCCAGCGATCTGCGCGAAGGTAAGGCAACGCTTGCCATCATTCATGCCCTCGAACTCGGCACCGGCGCAGAACGCGAAGACATCCGCACCGTTCTGGCAGACCGCTCCTTTGCCCGCGTACCTCACCAGCGCATTGTGGACATCCTCCAGCGCCACGGCTCCATTGATTACGCCATGGGCGCGGCCTTTGCCTATGCCGAGGCCGCCAAGGTCAGCCTGGAAAATCTGCCGGCCTCCAGTTATCGCAATGCCCTGCTCTGGATCCCGGACTTTGTCGTCGAACGCAAGAACTAACCGCCCCCTCCGCTCGCCCATCCGCCACTCCCCGCATGTTGCAACGGCAATCACACTCCCGTGGTATCGAACTTTCCCGGTTCCTTTGACATTATTTACCTACGAGTAATTGCATCCAGATTGCGAACTATGTAATTTGTATTCATAAACAATTGTCGGCCGAAACACCTGCCGCACTTAGATTGGCCTCGTATAAATAGAGGTAGAGATGAACCTTTCCGCGCTTCCCGATTTGCTCGCCATCGGCGTTCTCATCGCCGTATTCCGATCTATACTCAAGCGCAATCCCGATGCGCAGGCGCACTACTGGCTCATCGGCTGGGTCATCATCCTCATCCACTTCATCGCGCATATGTTTGATATCGGCACGGGAGTCGTGCATCACATTGCGCTCAGCATCACCCTTATCACGCTGGTTCTGGCGGCGCAGGCCTTCATGTCGGCCGTACGCGCAGAGAGCATTCCCCTCACCAAGTACATCCTGTACTGCTCCATGTTCTCAGGCAGTTCTATCCTCTATCTCATTTGCTACAGCTGGGGCGTGCAGGCCCAGTGGCCGTACTATGTGCTGGCCGTCTGCGCCATGGTCTTCGGCATGGCAGGATTCTTCCTCGTCGCCCGCCAGCAGCCGCTCGGCCCTTCGGTCATCATTTGCTTTCTGGCCATGCGCCTGCTCATCATCCCGGTGATTTACTTCTACACCGCCGATGCCGGCGTCATCTGGATCCTGTTTGATTTCTATCTGGGCGCGGCCTTCATGCTGCCGCAGCCGGAGTTGCGCAAGCAAACCACAGGCATGAACGTTCTCATCCTCAGCTTTTTTGCCTGGGCGTTGGTTTTTCCGGTTTCACAAATACTCGCCATGTACGCGCCGCAGATTCACGTTGAGGCTGAGGTATGGAACCTGCCGAAATTTCTGGTGGCCGTCGGCATGATTCTTGTCCTGCTGGAAAATGAAATCAATCACCATGAATATCTTGCACTGCACGACGAACTTACCGGCCTGCCCAACCGCCGCCTGTTTGAGGATCGCCTGCAGCAGGCGCTGGACCGCGCCCACCGGCTGGGCAAACACGTTGCCCTGCTGAACATTGACCTGAACCATTTCAAAAATGTGAATGACACCTTCGGCCATCAGTCCGGCGATTATTTTCTGAAGGCGGTTGCCGCGCGGTTCCAGCAGATTGTCCGCCGCGCAGATACCATCGCCCGCACCGGTGGCGATGAATTCAGCGTAGTGGTCTGCGATCTTCCGAACCGTGAAACTGCCGACCAGGTCGTCCGCTCCCTGCAGCAGGTCATTCTGGAGCCGGTCATGATTCGTGGCTGGAGCGTTCCCATCAGCGCCAGCATCGGCATGGCGTTGTACTCAGAAGATGGCGATAACAAAATCTCGCTGGCCGCTGCGGCAGACGCCGCCATGTACCGCGCCAAGCAGAAGGCCCGCGAACTCGAACGCCAGGGGAATATCACCGCGCCCGTGCAGCTTACGCCGCAGTTTCATCCCACATCTACCAACTGACGCACAGCATCGTCTGCGCAGCACGCAGGCTCTCCGGAACAAAGTTCCAGACCATCAGCAGGATTTCAGGGTTTGGCTCACAGGCATCGCTGCCCGTTTGTGCCAGTGCGTCGCCTGTCTACAGGTACATCTTCAGCAGACGGCTGCGCAGTTCTTCCGGCAGGCGGTGCTGCAGCGATCGTGTCTGCTGCAAGGCCACGCCAGTCAGGTAGACCGGCACCGGGGTCGCCACGGCCACTGCCACCCACGCCACCATCGATACAATCAATCCGATTCCGGCAGCCACCTGCAGGTCCAGCACGAATGCCAGCTGATGCACGTGCATCGGCCAGTACCGCAGCGGCACATCGTAGTGCAGAATCGCAAGTGCCAGCAGGAACCCGACCGAGGAAAGCGTCGTCAGTGCAATCAGCGCGACATCAATGCCGCGGTGCAGCCTCTGCCGATTACGGCAGTGCGTGCACTCCTTCAGATGGTTGGTATAGTCCCCAGACATGGACTGGCTGACACCGGAGATGTCATAACGCCATCCTGCGAGGATGTCGCCAATGATCGGATCCGTGCATTCGGTATTCAGAACGAGTCGATCCATAGGTTTCACCAATTTCATCTTCAGTAAACGTACCGAAAAATTGCTCTTCGGTAACCAGTACCATTTTACCCCTTGTAATCGGCTTGCGCCATATCACTTTCGCGATTGTTGTGGCGCTTCGATTATCTTCTTTATTTAGAAGCAGATAGGATTCAGAGGTTTTGCCTGTTCGGCCAGCAGCAACCGGTTTCCCAGCAGCGTTCCCCGTTCTGACAGCGCTTTTTCCGCCGCCAGCCGTGCCAATTCGGGCAGATTATTGCTCTCCGATAAATGCGCCAGAACCACGTATTCCGCCCCGCCGTCATAGTCCACGGTCAGGAACTCCGCCGCCGCGTCATTCGATAGATGGCCCACGCGGGAGAGTACCCGCTGCTTTACCTGCCAGGGATACGGCCCGTCGCGCAGCATTTCCAGGTCATGATTGCTTTCCAGCACCAGCAACTGGCACTGCCGCAACGCCAGCTTCACATTCGGCGGAACATAACCCAGGTCCGTCGCCAACCCCACGCGCACCCCGGCCGCTTCAAAGACAAACCCCACCGGATCCACGGCATCATGCGGTATGGTGAACGGCGTCACGCAAATATCGCCGATGGTGAACTGAATGCCAGCAGAAAAATGCTCCACGGAATCCAGCTGGGCTGCCGGTCGGGAAGTTTTACTTTCGGCCACATCTTCCGCTGCGGCAATCGATAGCGGCTCGGCATCGGCTTCCGCCAACTCGGCATCCTGCAGGCCTTCGCTCAGGTCTGCAACCGGTTCCGCTTCCGCAGCCACACTCTCAGCAGCGGCCTTCTCCCGCTGCAACTCAATCCATTTCGTGTAGCTCATGGTGGTACGCGGCGTCATCATCCGCACCCAGGCGCGGTAGGTCGGCTCGGTGATGTACACAGGAACGCCCAGCTTGCGCGCAGTCACGGCAAGGCCGTTCACGTGGTCCACATGTTCGTGGGTCACAACAATGGCGTCAAGCCGCTCCGGATCCTCACCCACCTCGCGCATCCGGCGGAAAAGTTCACGGCAGCTCAGCCCGGCATCCACCAGCACACGCGTCTGGCCGGAGTCCAGCACTGCGCTGTTGCCTTTGGATCCCGATGCCAGCACCGTCCACTTCATAACTCCAGAATACCGCCAATGCTTGTGGAGAAGCTGTCGCTACTTCCCTGCCCATCCCAGGCCGTCAGTTGCCTTGCCAGTGGCAATCAGCCGCGTCACCTTCCAGCCGCCCACGCTGAACTCTGCCACCACCTGCTTGGCCCCCATGCAGGAGACATACGCCACTTTGCCATCGGGGCGAATCAGCACTTCCTGCGGCGCCACCGGAGTATCAATCGTTGTGGCCAGCTTCATCGTCTTCAGGTTGATGACAGCCACTTTGCTCGCATCTTCAATGGCAATCAGCAGCCATTTGCCGTCGCTCGTCACTGCGCTGCCATAGCCGTGGCCGGGCAGGTCAATCCACTGGCTCACCGCTCCGGTGTGCGTATCCAGCACCGCCAAACGCGGCTTGTCCACATCCGAAGTGAAGACCTTGCTGTCGTCCATCGAAATTGAAATACGCTGCACCTGGCGCGTTACCGGCAGGATCTTCACCAGCTTGCGCTTCTGCAGGTCCAGCACAGAAACAGTACCCGCGCCGACGTTCGCCGTGTAGCCAAAGCGGCCGTCGTGCGAAATCGCCAGCATGTGCGACTCCGGCTGGCCCGTGTCGATGCTGCCCACAATCTTCAGTGTCTTCGGATCAATGATGCTGACCGTGTGGTCAATCTCGGTGGTCACATACAGCAGGCCATCCTTCGGGCCAAAAACTGCACAGTGCGGACGCACGCCGTGGCCAAAGTCCACATTGCCCACCACTTTGGCGGTGGCAATATCAATCACCACCATATTGGTGCCGTTGGTGCCCGGTTTGCCCACGCCGGAGTCGCCATACACCGGCACATACGCCAGCTTGCCATCGGCCGACCCAGCCACTTCATGCCCGGTGTTGCCGCCCTCGGGCACGCTGGCAATCACCCGCCCAGCCGCCGGGTCCACAATCGCCAGACTCATGTCGCCCTTCTGGTCCACCAACAGATGACCGCTGCTCTGTTGGGCGTGACACATCGTCACCGTCATGGCTGCAAGCAGCAATGCTGAAAACATCATTCTTGATTTCATCGGAAATTACTCTCGCATGCGGCCTGAAAGTTGCTGGTTTAGCCGACGCGCACCAGTATACAGGTGATGTTGTCCCGCCCACCATGCTCATTTGCCGCCTGCACCAGTTCCTCGCAAGCCGCTTCCATCGGCTTCTTGGAGTCGGTCTGCACATGCGCAGAAATGATGGATGCAATCCGCGCTTCATCCAACTCGCGCGTCAGCCCGTCGGTACACAGCAGGTAGATATCTCCCGCACTTGCCAACTCGGTATGTACATCCGTGTCCAACGATTCCGTCGCACCCACGGCACGCGTAATCACATTGCGGAAGGGTGATTGCTCTGCCTGTTCGGCGGTCAGATGCCCCAGTCGCACCTGTTCTTCCACCAGCGAATGGTCCATCGTCAGTTGATGAATAGTTCCCTGCCGCCAGCGATAACAGCGGCTGTCTCCCACATGCGCCAGCCACACCCGAGTCTTGTCATTCACATGCTGCACATACATGGCCAACGCCGTGGTACCCATGCCGTGCAGCTTGGCATCGCGGGAGGCGCGGCGCAGGATGCGATCATTCGCTTCCTGAATGGCCGCACGCAGCCGCACGCGAATACTATCTGCATCCTCTGTGCCTGATGCATCTGCAATTTTTCTATGGGATTTTGATTTTGTATCGGTCGTCTCAGCCGGCTTGTCGGAGTCATCCTTCGCGCCGACGGCCTTGCGCCAGTACTCCAGAATGCTTTGCACGGCCATGCGGCTTGCGACTTCACCGGCAGCTGCGCCACCCATGCCGTCACACACCACAAACAAACCCAGCGCGGCATCATGCCCGCAAGCATCCTCATTCCCGCTACGCAACCGACCTCGATCGGAAATCGCGGAGAACTGAAACGTCTCTGACCCTGAAACAACCATTCAGTAAAAACATACACAACATTGCGCCCCGCTGCCATGCAACTTCTATGCAGTACTCCAACGGTTACCCATATCAGGAGCAAACCGCTGCAGCATAAGGATTTTCCTTGCCCGCCGCATCTGTTACTTTCAAACCATGCCCCCGCGCAGCAGAAAGTCTGGTAGCCCAGCCGCCGCAGCCAACCAGGTCCTCGCCGGCGATAACCTGCCGCTCCTGCGCGAACTTGCATCGGGCAGCGTGCCGCTCATCTACATTGACCCGCCCTTCAACACCGGCCGACAACAACGCCGCCAGCAGATAAAAACCATCCGCGATGAAGCCGGCGACCGCACCGGATTCAAAGGCGCGCGCTACCGCACAGAAAAGCTCAGCGAGACCGCCTACAACGACACCTTCGATGACTATCTCGCCTACCTGCGTCCGCGGCTGGTGGAGGCGCACCGCATCCTCTCGCCCACCGGCTCGCTTTTCTTCCACATTGATTACCGCGAAGTTCACTACTGCAAAATCCTGCTGGATGAAATCTTCGGCCGCGACTGCTTTCAGAATGAAATCATCTGGGCATATGACTACGGCGCGCGCTCGAAGAAAAAATGGCCGGCGAAACACGACAACATCCTCTGGTACACGCGCCATCCCTCGCGCTACGTTTTCAATCTCGACAACAGCGACCGCATTCCTTACATGGCGCCTGGGCTGGTTGGTGCAGAAAAAGCTGCGCGCGGAAAAACTCCCACCGATGTCTGGTGGCACACCATCGTTTCCCCTACCGGAAAAGAAAAGACCGGCTACGCAACGCAGAAGCCACTGGGCATTCTTGAACGCATCGTCCGCGTCCACTCCAGCCCCGGCGATTTGTGTCTCGATTTCTTTGCCGGCAGCGGCACGCTGGGCGAAGCAGCCGCAAAAAATAACCGCCGCTTTCTGCTGATGGACTCGAATCCGCAGGCCATCGCCGTAATGCAGAAGCGGCTAAAAAAATGGTTGGCGTAAAGACGTCCTCCCCGGTACACTCACCTCACTGAAATCCAACTACCCTTACCAACAGAGGTTGAGAATGTTCCTGTTGCGCCTCCCCTTCCGCATTTCTTTGCGCCACGTTTACTTTTTCATCGCATTCTCCATGTTCCTGGCCGCAACCGCACTCGCACAGCAGTGCCCGCAGGATCCCAGTGCAGACTCACCGGCGGCGCGCGCCTATGCTGAGAACAACCTGACCGATGCGGAAAGACTCTACCGTGCAGATTTTGACTCCACACACAGCAGCAAAGCGGTCGCCGGCCTGGCGCGCACGCTGCTGCACCAAGGCAAATATGCTGATGTCACGCAGCTATTGCAGGGCTATCTGCAGCAGCATCCACAGGACCCGGCAGCGCTGACCGTGCTGGGCGAGTTGCAGTTTCGTCAGGGAGACCTGCGCGCGGCCGTTACCTCCATCAACACCGCCGCTGCTGCGCCCTGCAACGCCATTGCGCGTTTTGACGCATACAGAATCCTCTACTCAATGGGCCGCTTTGCCAGTGCCTACGGACAGCTGCAAATCGCACACGCCATGGCGACGAACGACCCGCATATTGAGAATGCCTGGGAGTCCACCAAGCCGGAGGCTGAGCAGGAAGCGCAGCTGATGACCGAACTGAAGGCCCGCGTGAATGACAAGAGCCTGAGTGACGACAAACGCGCCCGGACGAATGAAGCCTTACAGGCACTTGAAACCCATCAGCATGACCACTGTGAAGCCGTGAACGAAGTTGACTCTGCCACCATACCGCTGCTTCCCGTACAGACAGGGCCGCAGGATCCGGTAAGCGGCGTCGGTATGCGCATCAGCTTCAACGGACACAGTGAGCTGATTCAGGTGGACACCGGAGCCAGCGGCATCACAATCTTTAGCGACTCTCTCGCCCTGTTGGGATTGAAGCCGCAATTGAAATTCTCCGCCGGCGGCATCGGAGATGAGCGGGCATCCACCGCACATGTTGCGCACGTTGACAGCATTCGCATCGGCAAGATGGAGTTTCGCAACTGTGACGTAGATATTGTCGACGCAAAGTTTCCGCAACACGCTTCGTCTGGACTCATCGGCACAGATGTATTCAGCACGTATCTGGTCACCGTGGATATGCCGAGCAGCCGCATTCAACTGTCGCCGCTGCCGGTTCGCCCCGGCGAAACGCCATCACACAAATACCTCACCATCGATGGCGGTGATGCCGTCAATAGCTATGACCCTGCGGCGGCACCGCGTGATCGTGTCCTGACTCCGCAAACCAAGGATTGGACGCCGATCCTGCGCAACAACCACATGCTGCTAGTACCCACCAGCCTGAACGGCGGTCCGCAGAAGTTTTTCATTCTGGACACCGGCGCATATTCCAATCTCATCGGCGTAAATGCGGCACGCGAGGTTACGAAGGTGGGCAAAAGCGAGGATGAAATTTATGGCCTCTCCGGCAAGGTGAAGCAGTCCTACACCGCCGATTCCATTACGCTGCAGTTCGGCGCCGTGCGCAAGCATGTCATCTGGGCGAACTCCATTGACACCACACGCATCTCCAACTTCACCGGTGTGGACATCGCCGGATTTATCGGCTATGACACCTTGCGCGATCTCGTCATCAGCATTGACTATCACGACAACCTGCTGCACATTGTGTATGACCCGAACCATGGCATCCACAGCAACGTAGACACGCACAGCCCACTTGATTGAGCTAAGCCGTACACAAAAAAGCCCCAGCATAGCGCCGGGGCTTTTGATTTTGGTTCTTTGTTGGCTTAGTGTTTGCTGGTTTCCGCGGCGGCAATATTCGCTTCGGCCTCGCGGATGATGGCGTTTGCCGCATCGTAGTTTGCGGCATCGTCGCCGGCACCATGCCATGCGGCTTCGCCTGCAGCTTGTTGCTCGCGTGCAGCAGAAGCATCCAGTTCCTCAGGATGCAGTGCCATTTCGGCCAGGATAGTCACCTGTCCAGGCAGCACTTCCACAAATCCCTGCGAGACAAAGTATTTCGTGTCCACGCCGGCATCGGTACCGTGCAGCGTGACCAGCCCCGCGCCCAGGTCGCTCAGCAGCGGCGCATGCCCGTAGAGCACTTCCATGTACCCAGCACTCGACGGCAGTTCCACCGCGTCGGCCAGGCACTCCACCAGCACGCGGTCCGGCGTCACCAGCCGCACAGCGAGTTTGCCCGTGTTGTTGCCCGTCTCTGCCATGGGTTATGCCATTGCCTTCAGTTTCTCTGCCGCTTCCAGCACTTCATCAATACTGCCCTTCATGTAGAAGGCCTGTTCAGGCACATCATCATGCTTGCCTTCGATGATTTCCTTGAAGCTGCGCACTGTGTCCGCTACCTTCACATACTTGCCCTTCATGCCGGTGAAAACTTCCGCCACGTGGAACGGCTGCGAGAGGAAACGCTGCACCTTGCGGGCACGGGCGACGGTGATTTTGTCATCGTCAGAAAGTTCGTCGATACCGAGGATGGCGATGATGTCCTGCAGGTCCTTGTAGCGCTGCAGAATGCGCTTCACGCCCTGCGCCACTTCATAATGCTCCTCACCCACCACACGCGGGGTAAGAATGCGCGAGGTCGAAGCCAGCGGGTCCACGGCAGGATAGATGCCGAGTTCCGACAGCGGACGCGAAAGCACCGTGGTTGCGTCCAAGTGGGCAAAGGTTGTCGCCGGAGCCGGATCCGTCAAATCGTCCGCGGGCACGTAGACGGCCTGCACGGAAGTGACAGAACCCTTCTTGGTCGAGGTGATGCGTTCCTGCAACTCGCCCATTTCCGTCGCCAGGTTCGGCTGGTAACCCACGGCCGAGGGCATACGGCCCAGCAGCGTGGATACTTCGGATCCTGCCTGCGTGAAGCGGAAAATGTTGTCGATGAACAGCAGTGTGTCCGCGCCTTCTTCATCGCGGAAGTGCTCGGCCACAGTCAGGCCGGTCAGCGCCACGCGCAAACGCGCTCCTGGAGGCTCGGTCATCTGGCCGTAAATCAACGCGGCCTTTGACTTCGAGCGGTCCTTCAAATTAATAACGCCAGACTCCTGCATTTCCAGCCACAGGTCGGTGCCCTCACGGGTACGCTCGCCAACGCCGGCAAATACTGAGTAGCCGCCGTGGTTGGTGGCCACGTTGTTAATCAATTCCATGATGACGACCGTCTTGCCCACACCGGCGCCGCCGAAGAGACCAATCTTGCCGCCCTTCAAAAACGGCTGGATCAGGTCAATGACCTTGATGCCGGTCTCAAACATTTCTTCGCGCGTGGACTGCTCGTCGAATGCCGGCGCCTGGCGGTGAATCGGCTTGGTCTGCTTTGCGTTCACAGGGCCGAGTTCGTCCACCGGTTCGCCGATGACGTTCAACACGCGGCCCAGCGTCTCGGTGCCCACGGGCACGCAGATTTGGCTGCCGGTGTCATGCGCGTTCATGCCGCGCACCATGCCGTCGGTTCCCTTCATGGCCACGCAACGCACGCGGCCCTCGCCCAGATGCTGCTGCACTTCCACGATTACGTCAATCGGGGCGGGCACTTTGAAGCCCTCGCTGGTGATGCGCAGTGCCTGATAAATCGGCGGAATCTTCGACTCTTCAAACTGCACGTCGACTGCGGGTCCGCTGATCTGAATTACTTTTCCGATGTTGTCGATGCTCTTTGCCATTGTTTCTTCCTGTGTGCCACTAAACTTTATTTGTGCATCTCGTGCCGTTTGCAGCCATTGCCGCGACGCAACTACAACGCCGCCGCTCCTGAAACAATTTCAATAATTTCCTTGGTGATTGCCGCCTGACGCACACGGTTCATGGTCAGCGTCAGCGAATCAATCATGTCGGACGCATTGTTGGTCGCCGAATCCATCGCCGTCATACGTGCTGCGTGCTCGGCGGCCACAGACTCCAGCATGCCGTGGAACAACTGCGTGGTCACATACCGCGGCATCAGGCTGCCGAACAACGTTTCGCAATCCTGATCGAAAATGTATTCCACGTCTGCGGTGCCGAACTTGTCCGTCGTGCCTTCCAGGTCGCCTTCTTCCGGAGCCTTCAGGCTGATGCCGGCACGCAGCGCCGCTTCTGCAGCCTCTTCGCGCTCTTCCAGCGTCATCTCTTCCAGCACGGCCACTTCCGGCGCTCCCAGCTTGCGGACCGGCAGAAGTTTTTCCACCACCACACGCTGCGAAATCACGCTCTTGAATTCGTTGTAGATGACGTAGACCGCGTCAATCTGCTCGCGCTCGTAACGCTCCACCACGCCGTGGCTCAATGCGTTGACCGCATCAAAGGTCAGGTGCGACAGCAGGCCGGGATGGTCGCCGGTCACTTCCACCGGGCCGCTGCGATGGCGCAGAACGCTGTGGTGCTCGCTCATGCCCTCGTCATACTCCACTGTCTTGCGCTCAAAAATCGCTGCCGGATAGCGGCGACGGAAATATTCGCGGGCCTTGCGGCCAATCGCTTCCACGTCCACCGTCTGCCCTGCGGCCTGGCGTTCATCCACAAACCGTTGCGCGGCCTTCAGGATGTTTCCGTTGAACGCGCCGGCAAATCCCTTGTCGCCGCTGACTACAACCAGCAGCACATTCTTTTCTTCGCGCTCCACCAGCAGCGGATGACGGATCTCGCCGGTGATTGGGTCATAAAGGTCGGTGCGCCGCACCAGCGATTCCAGCACGCTGGTCAGCATGCGCGCATAGGGCCGCGCCGTCAGTGCGCGTTCCTGCGCGCGACGCAGCTTTGCCGCCGAGACCATCTTCATGGCCTTGGTAATCTGCCGCGTGTTTTTCACGCTGCGGATGCGACGCCGTAAATCGAGTACGTTCGCCATGGCTTACGCCTTTACCTGCCGTGCTGCAAGAAAGTCTGCTTTGAAAGTCTTGATGGCTTCATGCAACTGGGCCTTCAACTCATCGTCCAGCGTCTTCTTGGTGATGATGGCGTCGAGCAGCTTGGCATGCGAGCCGTCGAGGAACTTGAACAGGCCATCTTCAAATCCGCGGATGTCCTCAACTTCAAGGTCGTCCAGATAGCCGTTGGTTCCGGCAAAAATAATCGCCACCTGTTTTTCTGTGGGCAAGGGCTTGAACTGCGGCTGCTTCAGCAATTCAGTCAACCGCTTGCCGCGGTTCAACTGCTGCTGCGTCACCTTGTCCAGATCAGAACCGAACTGCGCAAAGGCCGCCAGTTCGCGATACTGTGCCAGGTCCAACTTCAACGTGCCGGCCACCTGACGCATTGCCTTGATCTGTGCCGAACCGCCGACGCGGCTCACCGAGAGACCGACGTTCACAGCCGGACGAACACCGGAGTTGAACAAATCGGTTTCCAGATAAATCTGGCCGTCGGTAATCGAAATCACGTTGGTCGGAATGTAAGCGGAAACGTCGCCGGCCTGCGTCTCAATAATCGGCAGCGCGGTCAACGAACCGCCGCCTTCTGCATCGCTCAGCTTGGCCGAACGCTCGAGCAAGCGCGAGTGGAGATAGAAGACGTCGCCCGGATAGGCTTCGCGGCCCGGCGGACGGCGCAGCAACAGCGAAATTTCGCGGTAGGCTGTGGCGTGCTTGGAAAGATCGTCGTAAATCACCAGCGCATGGCGGCCGGAATCGCGGAAGTGCTCGCCGATGGCGGTTGCCGCATACGGTGCCAGATACTGCAGCGGTGCCGGCTCAGAAGCCGTCGCAGCCACCACAATCGTGTAGGCCATCGCGCCGTACTCTTCCAGCGTCTGCACAACCTGCGCCACGGAAGAACGCTTCTGGCCAATCGCGCAATAGACGCAGATCAGGTTGTTCTTCGCGTTGTTGATGATGGTGTCCAGCGCAACGGCAGTTTTGCCCGTCTGGCGGTCGCCGATAATCAGTTCGCGCTGGCCGCGGCCCACGGGAATCATGCTGTCGATGGCCTTCAGACCGGTCGACATCGGCTCACGCACAGGAGAACGTGCAATCACGCCCGGTGCAATGCGTTCCACCGGCAGGCGCGAAGTCGTCTTGATGGGGCCCTTGCCGTCAATCGGCTCGCCCAGCGAGTTCACCACGCGGCCAATCATCGCGTCGCCCACCGGCACGCTCATGATGGTTCCGCTACGGCGTACCGTGTCGCCTTCTTTAATCTCGGTGTAGTCGCCCAGCAACACGGCGCCAACCTGGTCTTCTTCCAGGTTCATTGCCAGACCGGCAACGCCGTGCGGGAACTCCAGCAGCTCGCCCGCCATCACCTTGTCCAGCCCGTGCAGGCGCGCAATGCCGTCACCCAGCGAGATGATGGTTCCCACCTCGTCCACCTGGATGCGCGATTCGTAGTTTTTAATCTGCTGCCGAAGCAGTTTGGTTATCTCGTCGGCCTTGATCTTTGTCGTCATACGTTGATTATCCCGTTGTTCCTGTACTCATCAAAACTTATTTGCAACTGATTTTCGTTCGTTGAAATCCCTGTATACCCTACCGTTCAGCCGCGCAGAAGTTCCTGCTTCAGCCTGTCCAGACGGCCTTTTACGCTGCCGTCGTAAATCGTGCTGCCCAGCCGTACTACAACACCGCCCAGTAGTGACTTGTCGTTGGCATACTGCGCCCGCACCGTCACTCCGGCCATCTTGCCAATCTGCGCTTCCAGCAGCTTGCGTTCCGCCGTCGGCAGTTCCTGCGCCGAGGTTATCTCCGCCACGGCCACGCCGTTGCTTTCATCCTCAATACGCTGATACTCCGCCAGCACTTCCGGCAGAAAACCCACACGGCCATGCTCGGTCAGCACAGCGATAAAGTTACGCACCAGAACGAGGCTTTCTTTCTGCTTGCCCACCAGCTTGGCCAGCACCGCATCCAGCACGGCCAGCTTTTCATCCATGCGAATCGCGGGCGATTGCATCGCCTCATTCAATTCCGCAGAGGCCTGCAGTTCCGCATTGAAGGCTGTCAGCAATTCGGCCGCAGGTTCCGGCTTGATTTTGGCTTCCGCAACGGCTTCGGCAAGCGCGCGCGCGTATCGTGCAGAAATCAGCGCCATTAGCTCTTGCCTCCCGCAGTGGTTTTCACAGCTGCCGATTTCGCGGCGGTGGTCTTCTTCGGCTTGGCAGTCTTGGTCGCGACTTTCACTGCCTTCACAGCAACTGCTTTTACAGCCTTAACTTCGACTTCCGTCTTGGTGGGTTTGGCCGCTTTGGCAACCTTTGCCGACTTGCTGCCATTGCCGCCATTGCTGCTGCCGCCGATACCCGCAGCAAACTCTTCCACCATCAGCCGCTCGGTCCGGCTGTTCACGTCCATGTCCTTGATCGCGTGGTCAATCGCCAAACCTGCGGCATACTGCTTCAACTGCCGCTGCGCCAAGGCTGCCGCTGTGGCGATCTCCAACTCGCTAGCCGCCAGAATGCGGTGTTTTTCCGCCTCCAGCGCCGAACGCATCCGTTTCTCTTCGCCTGCCATATCGTTCTGCGCGGCGGTATGCAGGCTGGCAATTTCGCCATCCAGCTTCGTCAATTTCTTTTCCACTTCGGCCAGCCGCGCATTTGCCTGCTCGGTCGCCGTTCGCGCATCCACCAGCTGCTTCTGAATTCTCTCGCTGCGGCTGCGGAACATCTTGGGCAACGCCTTCAGCAGCGCCCAGCCGATGGCCAGCGCAAGGATTGCAAAATTCAACACCCAGAAAACTACTGCGGCGCGTTCGGCGCTCAAGCCAAACCAGCCGCCAATCATCTTCACCATCGCCGACTGTTTGTACTTGTCATTTTCGTCCGGCTCTTCCTGATCCGGCTTCTGAGTAGCGGTATCGCTGGCCTGTGCCGCTGGTGCGGCGGGCTGCGTGGCCACATTCTGCGCGGGTGCCTGTGCCGTCAAACGCACCGGCATCGCCAACGCACCCAGCAGCATAATGCCCAGCATCGCTGCGGCAATGTTCTTCACCAAAAACTTTTTCACTGCGCCCCCTTTGCAGTCGAGGACGAAGGCAATACGGCTTCAGCCACCTGCACGGCAAGTTC
>CAIZGA010000122.1 GCA_903932385.1 uncultured Acidobacteriota bacterium | reverse complement strand
TCCCAGCTCGGGCTCAGCTCATACGCCACGCCCAGACCCAGCAGCACGCCCACGTTTGTGTTCTGCCGTGAATTCAACTGGTTGGTTCCGGCCTGCGCCAGCGGCGTGAAAATCATGCCGCCGATACCGGCTTCCGCAAACGGGATGAACTGCTTGAAGTTCATGTTGTACACATACGCGCCCGTGATTTCTTCGTTGCGCGTCAGGATCCGGCCATTGGCCAGCGTCGAGGTGTAGTACCGCTGCGAGTTCTGTGCAAACGAGTAGTTCGCTTCCAGTGCGCTGTGCGGTGTCAGCATGTATCGGTAGCTGATGATGCCGCCACCGGTGATGGTCGCCGTCTCCTGCACGCCATTGCCGTTGGTCTGCGGCATGCTCAGTGCGTCCGCGCTTATGCTTACGTCCTGCCGGCTTTCCTGGGCAAACCCTGCCAGGGGCATCAGCAGGATACTTAACAAAATGATTTTCTTCATTCCTCGGTTTCCCTCTTCGAACTAACTCAAGCAGCGTGCAACTCTTCCCAACCCGCCGTCTCTGGCAGGCAGAACTTCGGTCTTTGGCTGCACTCCCAACATTGTAACCGTTGCCGACGAACTGCGTCACACCCGCAACCGCTTTTCTCTCTACCGCTTGCCTTCCGCCACATAACTATATGGATCGCCATGCTTCGCCGCGTGCGATTCCACCGTCTGCAGAAACTGCACCGCTGCGTGCGACAGGTTCGCCCCGCGCCGATGCACCAGCCGCAGCCGCCGCTCAAACTGCAGTTCCGGCACCGGCACACTCACCAGCGCCCCGGCCTCCATCTCCGCCTGCACCGCCAGCGATGGCACCAGTGCCACGCCCGTCCCCATCGCCACATAGCGCTTGATGGCCTCCAGGCTCGGCAACTCCACGTTCATATTCAGTTGCGTGTGATGGCTGCGAAAGGCCTGCTCCACTTTCTGCCGTAGTGGAGATGGCACATTGTGCGCCACAAAACTTTCCCCGCCCAGCTCGCGTATCGATACCGCCTTCGCCCGCGCCATCGGGTGCCGCGGTGCCACCGCACACACCAGCGGGTCGCGATACACAATCACCGACCGCAGTTGCGGATCATCCGGCCGAAAACTCACCACACCCAGTTCCACCGAATGCAACATCAACTCCTCTGAAATTTTGCTGGCCAGCGCCCGCTGCACCGTCACCCGCACCTTCGGAGCCTTCTTTTGATACGCATGGATCATCGGCAGCAGATACAGACACGTGTACTCATTCGCCGCAATCGTCAGCCGCCCGCGCTGCAGCGCCTTCAACTCGCCCAGAGCTTCGGTCGCTTCGCCGCGCAGATTTAACAGCTTTTGCGCATACTCCCGCAGCACCTCGCCCGCCGCCGTCAGCGTGCCGTCCCGCGCCGCGCGGTCCAGCAACACCTCGCCAATCTCCTCCTCCAGCTTCCGCACAATCTGGCTCACCGCCGGCTGCGTCCTGTGCAGCTTCGCCGCCGCACGAGAAAAACTCCGCTCCTCCGCCACCGTCAGAAACGTTTCCAACTGGAACAGGTCCATTTCGCCCTCCCTCGCCGCAAATGAATACGAATATAAGAATATGTTATAGCTCTACTCGCGTCCATAAGCCTCTATTATGATGGTCTTGTCGCCCCCTGCACACCCGCCCCACAGTCAGGCCGGCTCGACGAGGGACATTTATGAGCGCCAATCACGACCGCGTTTATTTCTTTGACACCACTCTGCGCGATGGCGAGCAGTCACCCGGCTGCTCCATGAACATTGACGAAAAACTCCGCCTCGCCGCCCAACTCACCACTCTCGGCGTCGACATTATCGAGGCCGGTTTCGCCATCGCCAGTGATGGTGACTTCGAGGCCGTCAAGGCCGTCGCCACGCAGATTCAGGGCCCCACCATCGCTTCGCTCTCCCGCTGCAAGCGCGAGGACATTGAAGCCGCCGGCCGCGCGCTCGCCCCCGCCAAACGCACCCGCATCCATCTCTTTCTTTCCTGCAGCGACCTGCATCTGGAATACAAACTCCGCATCTCCCGCGAGCAGGCACTCGAGCAGGCCGATGAAGCCGTGCGTCTCGCCGGTCAGGTCGTCGATGAAGTCGAATTCTCGCCGGAAGACGCCACCCGCACCGACCCCGATTTTCTCTGCAAAGTTGTCGGCGTCGCCATCAATGCCGGCGCAAAAATCATCAACATTCCAGACACCGTCGGCTACACCGTGCCGGAGGAATACGCCGCCACCTTCCGCATGTTGCGCGAAAAAGTTCCGGGCGCAGACAAGGTCATCTTCTCCGCGCATTGTCATGACGATCTCGGCCTCGCCGTCGCCAACACCTTCGCCGCTGTCCAGGCGGGTGCGCGTCAGGTCGAGTGCACCATCAACGGCATCGGCGAACGCGCCGGCAACGCCGCTCTGGAAGAAATCGCCGCCGCCATCATGGTCCGGCCGGACAAGTATCCCTACTCCAGCAACATCGTCACCACGGAGTTGTTCCCAACCAGCCAGATGCTCGGCGACATCATCAGCTTCCGCCCCTCGCCCAACAAGGCCATCGTCGGCGCCAACGCCTTCGCGCATGAGGCCGGCATCCACCAGCACGGCGTCCTCGCCAACCCGCTCACGTATGAAATCATGACGCCCGCTTCAGTCGGCGTCTCCCACAACAACATCGTGCTCGGCAAGCATTCCGGCCGTCGCGCCCTCGAGCATCGTCTGCACCAGCTCGGCTTCAAGCTCACCCGCGAGGAGCTCGACGAGGTCTACCACCGCTTCACCCAGCTCGCCGACAAAAAGAAAAATATTTACGAACAGGACCTGCTCGCACTCATTCGCGATGAAGCCGCCGCCGTCACTCTCGGCAGCGAAGAATAATTCACTTCCACTTTTAGAAATTTTTGGAGACGCATCACAATGCCATTCAAGTTTGCCATCCTCTCCGGTGACGGCATCGGCCCGGAAGTCACCGCGGAAGCCGTCAACATCCTCAAAGCGGTTGCCGAACTCGGCGGCCACGAATTCAAATTTTCTCAGCATCTCGTCGGCGGCATCGCCATCAAGCAGACCGGCTCCCCGCTCCCGCCGGAAACTCTTGCGGCTTCGCTCGATTCCGACGGCGTGCTGATGGGTGCCGTCGGCGGCAATGAATTCAACGCGCTCCCGCCAGACAAGCGTCCCGAAGCCGGCCTGCTCAAAATTCGCCAGGAGCTCGGCGGCTTCGCCAATCTCCGTCCCGCATTCGCCTTCAAAGCCCTCGGAGAAAATTCTCCCCTGCGCGCCGAAGTTATTAAGGATGCAGACATTCTCTTCGTCCGCGAACTTCTCGGCGGCCTTTACTTCGGCGAGCCGCGTGAGTGGAACAAATCCACCAACGCCGCGTGGAACACCATGCGTTACACCCGCGATGAAGTCGTCCGCGTCGCCCGCATCGCCTTCGAACTCGCCCGCGGCCGCAAAAAGAAAGTCACCTCGGTCGATAAGGCCAACGTGCTCGAAGTCTCGCAACTCTGGCGCGCCGCCGTCCTGAAGTCGCCGCCGACTTCCCCGACGTCACCCTCGAGCATCAACTGGTCGACTCCTGCGCCATGCTGCTCATGGCCAACCCGCGCAACTTCGACGTCGTCGTTACAGAAAATCTCTTCGGCGACATTCTCTCCGATGAGTGCGCCGTCATCTCCGGCTCGCTCGGCATGTTGCCCTCGGCCACCATCGGCGGTAAAGTCAATCTCTACGAACCGGTCCACGGCTCCGCGCCAGACATCGCCGGCACCGGCAAGGCCAATCCGCTCGGCGCCATCCTCACCGCCGCCATGATGCTGCGCCACTCCGCCAAGCTCGACCAGGAGGCCGCCGCCATTGAGACCGCCGTCAACCAGGTCCTCGACGCCGGCTACCGCACCGCAGACATTCTCCGCGGCGCGCAGACCGGCCTGCAACTCGTCACCACCAAGGAAATGGGCCGCCACGTTCACGCCGCCCTCGCAGAAGCCATCGACAAAAACCAGTCACGCCACGGCGTTTAGTTCAGTCGTCTCGTTCTGCTTCACAAACTTTGTACTTGAAGAATTCAGGAGGACAACAACGATGGTTCCCACACTCGCCTCTCTTCTCTTCCGCTTCGGTATTCACGGAGCGAACGGCTGGCTGTTCGTCATCGCTGTCATCCTCGTTCTTCTCGTCATCTACTTCATGACTTCGCAAACCAAAAAGTAGCAAAGGAGCTCGAACATGAAACCACTCATTCTCGCCGCCTTGCTGCAGGCCCACAAAGACTCGGCCCCCATCGAAATCAACTGGGGCCATCCCTGGCTGCTGGACGTCATCGCCCTCGCCATCGTCGCCGTCGTCATC
>CAIZGA010000121.1 GCA_903932385.1 uncultured Acidobacteriota bacterium | reverse complement strand
CAGGCTCTCCGTGGAGTTTGGCGTACCGGAGATAAGACCGCTGGAGGAAAGCGTGAGTCCAACAGCTGACAGACCCGTGCCAGATTTGACGGTCCAGTTGTTATACGTGCCAGAGCCGCCAGTGGCCGTAAGTTGGAAGGAATAGCCAGTTCCAACTGTGCCGCTGCTGAGCAGATTGGAAGTAATCTGCAGGTTGTTGTTGCTGGGTAGTGTGGTGGAGATCTGGTCGGCTTCCGACATCAGACCGCTCTGGCCGCTGACTGCCTGCATCATGAGGGTCTGCGTGGGCGAGACAACGTAACCAACCGAGCCGAGAGCACCGGCCTGATCGAAGAGCACACGCCCGTAAGTTGGGCCGTAATCTGGATCCAACTCATAGGTATATGTGGCGGGTTGCTGCACGAAGACATAGCTGTTGGTGCCAGGTGCGCCGACCGTGTCATACGTGCCGGTCATGTTGCCGTTATCCATGGTGTAAGCGCCATCAAATACGTCCGGGAAATTGCTGATGGCTACGCTGTTGGCTCCGTCAATTCCGTAAGTCTGTGCCGGCGTGTTGCCGATGGCATAGCTACCACTCAGGTAGGTGGAATTGAGGATGGAGTTAGTGAAGACTCCGCCACTGGGTGCCGTTTGCGGATATAGGGTGAAGAGCGACACGTTCTTGTCGGAATTCAAGCCGAAACCGGACCCAGGAGCATTCAGGTAGAAGCGTGGTGAGTTGTTGCCTGCGCCGGCCAATGTGAGGTATCCGTTGGAGTTGGCAACGCTGTAGGTAGCACCACTGATAATGTTTGGCTTGATATTGCCGTAGTTATCGGTGCCGTTGGGATAATCCACATAGGGACCGGTGTGGCTGTCATACAGGCCGGAGAAGTTGCCGGCACCGTCGAAGACTCCAACGCCTAACTGATCTTCTTCAACCGGGTAGGCCAGGTCGCTGACATCTGTTCCGGAGGAGCGGAAGACACCGCTGCCCTTAGCATTGGCTGTAGTGAAGTTAGTGGTGGTTTGCTGAACCGCCTGGCCGTACTGGAACGGCTCCGACGAGTTGCTGCTGGCGAGTAGGAACAGTTTATTGCTGCCCGCCAGATATGTGATGAAGCTCATGTTGTCCGAGGAGCCATCGCCCAGTTTGAGCGTACCGCGACCACTGGAGGCCATCGAAGAGCCGCTGTAGGTCGCACTGGTGCTGAACGAGTCAGCCGCAACATAGGTGACACTGCCGGAACTGAACTTGGAATGATCCATCTGGCCGGCGGTAAGTGCACCGGAGGAATTGATGGTGAATACGCCGATGGCGCCCACACGGTTCGGTGTTGTGCCATCCACACCCGAGACACCAAAGGCATAACTATTTGCAATGCCCGAGTTAGAGAAGTCGCCATTGTTCTGCTCTTCAAAGTAGCCGGAGAGAACAAAGCCGGAGCCGTCGGTCTCAATCAAGCGGCCGCTTTCCGCCACGCCGCTGACGACTGTATCTGCAGCGAAGCAGTAGGAGCCTGTGGCCGGTAGACCGGTGGAGGTAGAGCTTCCGTTGGAAAGCGTCAGCATGCCGCGCGTGTCAGAGGTCGAGTTGCCCACGGCGTAAGTGCCGGTGAAGGTGAAGTTCAACTCGCCGGAACTGTACTTCGTGTTGTTCTGGTCGGCGTTCGCATCCGCGTTGCCGCTGGAGATTGCACCGCTGCCATTGGCTGTGAAGTCTCCGATTTCAGAGAAGTGGTTGCCATTGGGATCGAATCCACCGAGCAGGAAGGCATAGTGGCCATTGAGGATGGCATTGTTCGCGCCAGTGTAGGTGCAGACCGGAGCCGCAGCGCTGTTCACAATCATCGTGTAGGGCGCGGTTGTGGAGAGCGTGCTGACCGTATCTGTGACCTTCACCGTGAAGCCAGTACCGGTCGTGGTGCTGGTTGGTGTACCAGAGAGCACGCCGACGTTGCTGCTGGTGGTCATGCCGAGACCGAGTGCGGAGATGGCAGACGATCCAGTGGTGATGCTCCACGTATAGCTACCACTGCCACCTGTTGCGTTGAAGTTCTGCGTGTAGGGTGTGCCATCGGTTGCTGAAGCAATGTTGGTGGTAGTGATGGTAGGCGCCCCGTAGATCGTGGTAAGGCTGAGAGTACCGCTGGTTACCGAGTCGCCATTTGTGTCCTGCACCTTGACGGTGAAGTTGTATGTGTTTGGTGTACCGGTAATGTCGTTGCTACCGGTGGTCAACTGACCGGTGGAGGAGTTCAGCGTAATGCCGATGCCGTTGAGCGCCGAGCCTCCGGTGACAAAGGACCATGTATAGCTGCCCGCACCGCCGGTTGCAGCAAGTGTGTCGCTATATGTGGAGCCGATGTTGGCACCGGGCAGGCTGCCGGTCGTGGTGATGGAGAGCGCGGCGTTTACAGTAAGCGTGAAGGTTGCCGACGCCGTGTCATTATTCGAGTCTTTCGCCTGGATCGTGACCGAGCCGTTGGACTCTGTATTTGTGATGTCCGTTGCGATAGGTGTGATGGTGCCATTGGTGTTGAGTTGCAGGCCGACTGCCGAGAGACCCGTGCCGCTGGTGACGGTGTAGGTGAATCCACCACTGCCGCCACTGGCTGAAACTGCACCAGAGTAAGTATCGCCATTTACGCCGACTGGAAGCGCCGCATTGGCGAAGGTGATGGTCGGGTAGATGGTAAGTGTGAAGGTCTGCGAGAAAGTATTGCTGGCGTTGTCGGTCAACTTCACGGTGAAGGTTGCCGAAGTTTCCGTTCCCGTCAACGTGCTGCCGATGGTGGTGATGGCACCGGTGGATGAGTTCAGTTGCAGGCCAACGCTGCTGAGCGTGGTGGCACCGCTGGTGATGCTGAAGCTGTAACCGGACCCGCTGCCGCCGGCTGCATTTAGCGTGACAGCGTAGGTTCCGCCATTGATGCCGCTGGGCAATGTGGTTGCGTTGGTAATAGTAAGTCCAGCGTAGATGTTGAGCGGAATTGTGCTACTGGAAGCCTGATGGCCGAGCGAGTCCGTGACCTGCAGAACGATGGAGCAGGCGGCGGCTGTCGGACTGCCGCCGGTGATGGCACCGGTACTGGTATTGAAGGTGAGACCCGCACCGCTGACACAACTTGCACCGCTGGTAAGTGCCCAGCTTGAGTATGTGCCGGTGCCGCCGGTTGCCGTCGGATTGCCGCTGTTATAGGAAACGCCGACAGAACCATTGGGCACGCTGGTAGTGACCACGCTGAGCGTTGGATACACAGTAAGGGTGAAGGCCTGCGAGGCCGTATCGTTCGAGCCGTCCTTCACCTGGATGGTGACGGTAGCGTTTGTTTCTGAACCGGTCAGCGTTGAGCCGATCAGGCTGATGGCTCCGCCCGAAGAAAGCTGCAGGCCAACCGCCGAGAGTCCCGTGCCGCTGAGGACACTATAGGTGTATCCGGAAGCGCTGCCGCCGGTTGCTGCCAGATTCACTGTTGTATAGGAGCCGCCATTGATGCCGCTGGGCAAAGTAGCGTTTGTAGTGATGCTAAGCGCCGGATAGACCGTGAGCGTAAAGATTGATGTAACGTTGTTACCGGTATTGGCATCCGTCGCCTTGATGCTGACTGTGGCTGCACTTTCCGTAGCATTCGGCGTGCCCGTGATAGAACCACCCGGCTGCAGGGTGAGGTTGACTGCAGAGAATGCCGTGCCGAGAGTAACTACGTAGTTGTAGCTGCCGCTACCTCCGCTGGCCGCGACTGAGCCTGTATAAGCTGTGCCTTGCAGGCCGTTCTGCAACGTTGTTCCGGTGAAGACGATGGCGGAGTAAATCGTCAGCGTGAAATTGGCAGAAACGCTATTGCCGGTTACGGTGTCGGTGGCCTTGATGCTGACCGTTGCACCGGTTTCAGTCGCATTGGGCGTACCGGTAATGGAACCGTTGCTGGCGAGGCTTAGATTGACTGCCGAGAGCGCTGTACCGCTGGCTACAGTGTAGGTTATTGTGCCGCTGCCGCCAGAGGCTGAGACTCCGGTTGAGTACAAGCTTCCCTGATTGCCGCTTTGCAGCGTGCCGCCGGTAAAGCTGATACCGCCATAGATCGTCAACGTGAAGCTGGATGTGACGGATTGGCCAGTGGAAGTATCCGTAGCCTTGATGGAAACACTGGCTCCGGTTTCTGTGCCACTCGGCGATCCGGTGATGCTGCCGTTGGAACCCAGCGTGAGTCCGACTGCGGAGAGGCCTGTGCCGCTGGTGACTGTGTAACTGTAATTGCCGCTGCCGCCGGTGGCCGCAACCGATCCCGTATACGAGATGCCCTGGTTGCCGCTGGGCAGAGCTGTGCCGGTGAAGGTGATGGCACCGTAAATCGTCAGCGTGAAGGGTGAGGTGACGCTATTGCCGGTGTTGGAGTCCGTCGCCTTAATGCTGACCGCAGCAGCGGTTTCTGTTGTGGTCGGCGTGCCGGTGATGCCGCCGCCGCTGGCCAGAGTCAGCGTCTCTGCAGACAACGCCGTACCGCTAGTGACTGTATAGGTAAAGCTGCCGCTACCGCCGGTTGCCGAAACTGCGGACGAGTAATTCTGGCCTACGTCACCGCTGGTGAGTGCGGCACCTGGGAACGAAATTGCGCTGTAGATAGTCAGCGTGAAGTTCGCTGAGACACTGTTATTGGTCGAGGTATCGGTGACCTTGATGGTGACGCCGGCGCCAGATTCTGTCGCGTTAGGCGTGCCGGTGATGCTGCCGCCAGTGGAGAGACTTAATCCGACGGCAGACAAACCTGTGCCAGAGACAACGGTATAAGAATAATTGCCGCTGCCGCCGGTTGCCGAAACCGCAGCCGAGTACGACACACTCTGATTGCCGCTGGCAAGAGTTGCGCCGCTGAAGGTAAGTCCCGAATAGATGGTAATGGTGAAGTTAGAAGTAACCGAAGCGTTGGTGGAAGTGTCTGTCACCTTCACCGAGAAGCTGGCGCTGGTCTCCGTTCCATTCGGTGTACCCGTAATGCTGCCGTTGCTGTTCAGCGTAAGACCAACCGCTGTAATTCCGCCGCCGCCGCTCTGGAGAGCGTAGGTGTAATTGCCGCTGCCGCCTGTTGCTGCCACGGATCCGGTGTAAGCAATGCCCTGGTTGCCGCTGGGCACTGCAGTTCCGGTGAAGGTGATGGCCGCGTAGACCGTGATGGTGAAATTGGAGCTAACCGAAGCGCCTGTGGTTGAGTCGGTGGCCTTGATGGAAACCGTGCCGCCGGTTTCGCTGGCCGATGGCGTACCCGTAATGGTGCCGTTGCTGTTGAGTGTGAGTCCGATTGCGGAGAGTCCTGTGCCGCTGGCAACTGAATATGTCAGGCTGCCGCTACCGCCGCTTCCAGTAACCGAACCGGAATAGGGCTGGCCCACATCGCCGCTGGCCAGTGCCCCGCCGGAAAAGCTGATGGCCGGATAAATCGTGATACCGAAGCTGGCAGTAGTGGAGAAGTTTGCCGAATCGGTAACTTTGATGGTGACGGAACCGCTATTCTCTGATGCACTCGGCGTACCGGTGATGGTGCCGCCGGTGGCAAGAGACAATCCGGGCGCAGAGAGGCCTGTGCCGCTAAGAACGGTGTAGCTATAGCTGCCGCTACCGCCAGTTGCCGCAACACTGGAGCTATACGCAGAGTTGACATCTCCAGAGGCAAGCGTTCCATTGCTGAACGACAGTGCCGGATAGACAGTAAGTGAGAAGGTCGAACTGGTAGACAGACTGGTGCTATTGTCGAGGACTTTGACGGTAATTGTGCCCGCAGTTTCAGTCGCATTGGGCGTACCGGTAATGGCACCGGCGCCGGACATGGCGAGGTTCACTGCAGAAAGTCCGGTACCGCTGGTGATGGAGTACGTATAGTTGCCGCTGCCGCCAACCGCGACGATGCTCTGGCTGTAAATCGTGCCCACTTCACCTGCTGGCAGTGTGGCTGAAGTAGAGAAACCAAGACCTGCATAGATGGTGAGATTGAATGTCTGCGAGGCTTTGTTTCCGGCGCCGTCTGTTACCTGCACGGTGAATGGCGCATTGGTTTCTGTTTGGCCAGTGGCAGGCGTGCCGGTAATGGCACCGCTGCTCGAGAGGCTTAAGCCGACGGCAGAGAGACCTGTACCGCTGGTGACCGCATAGGTATAGCCGGAACCGCTGCCGCCCGTTGCGACAATGGATCCAGTGTAGGCAGCACTTACAGAGCCGCTGGGCAAAGTGGTCGGGGTGGTGAAGGCCAGTGTTGGGTACAAAGTGAAGCTGGCGGATTGTGTTGCATAGTCGCCGTAAGAATCCTGAACTTGAATCGTAAAGTTGTTGACCGTGGTCGCGGTCACATTGGCCGTAGTTCCACTGATGGCTCCAGTGCCGGAAATACCCAAACCATATTGCGTGAGTGCATTCGCTGGATTGACGGAATACGTGGAATACGTACCGTTGCCGCCGGTTGCCACCACGGCAAAAGGTCCATACGCGCTGCCATTGACTGCATTCGGTAGCGACGCGCTGGAGGTGATGTTCATCGTGGGATAAACGGCATTGATGGTGTAGGTGCCGCTGATGGCTGAGTCGTTATAGGCATCGGTTGCTTTCACGGTGAAGCTGAATACATCCGGCACAACCGGCGGATTTATCAACGGACGCGTGTACGGATGCAGTCCCGGACCCGTGTAAAGCGGCGTGGTCAGGTTGCCGGATATCAATCCACTGGAGCTCAGTGTGAGCCCGGGAGGCAGCGAGCCTGAATTGATCGCATACGTGATGGTGCCTGCGCCACCAGTGGCGGAGAGCTGCTCTGAATATGCAGTGCCAACAGTTGCATTCGGCAACGAAGATGGAATGCTGCTGGAGAATGTAATTGCCGGGGCTGCGGCGATGTTGATTGAAAACGCAACTGTTGCGTTCAGTGCCGGAGATCCTGAATCCGTAACTTTGATGGAGAAGTTATAACCGCCGGAAACGCTAGGCGTGCCGGTGATGGCACCGGTCGATGCATTGAGCGAAAGCCCGTTGGGCAGAGCGCCGCTGGCAACGGTAAATGTAAGCGGAGCTACGCCGCCGGAGGTTGCAATTGTTGTGGAGTAGTTCGCTGTGCCTACCTGACCTGCAGTCAGAGCGCCAGCCGCGGTGGTAATCGCTGGCGGCGGTTCAACTGTGATTGAAATAGTCGTAGTAACCGTTGCCGATTTAATAGAGGTCGCAGTAATGGTGACGGTTGTTGCCGTAGTCACTGAAGCGGGCGCGGTGTACAAGACACTGGTGGTGGTGTTGCTGCTGAGCGAGCCGACACCTGTAAGTGCCCAGGTAACACCATCGCCGGAATCATTGGCGGTCGTCGCAGTAATCGTTACGGTCTGCCCCTGATCGATACCCGTCACAGTAGAAGACAGATGTACCGTAGGCGTGCTGCTGCCACCGCAACCTGTGATGAAGGAAACTGTAAGGGCAAAGAGTGCAAGTACGAGGAAGAGACTACGGAAACTGCTGGGGCGCATACTCGAAACCTCCAGAATCCTGACCAATGTTCGTACTTGGTGACTACCAATGATTGTTATTTTTGTTTTCCTGAACGACTGACTATAGCCAGCGGTTAAAAGCCTTGTCAATCAGTTGTTCCGACAGCATACAGTCGCACTCGGCAGTTAACACCAAATAAATTTGGCCATAATTAAATACCTGAATTGTGTAACTTACAGTGATATATGTCACACCGAGTAATTTATTCCGCCGATGAACACTGCATCCGGCGACTGGCAAATAGCAGAAAGATAGCCACCACAAGATAAATAACTGCCGTAGCGCTAAAGCACAAACTCATGCCAAAGTACTTTGTTCCCATAGCGATACAGAGCGGCGCGAATCCCCCGCCCAGCCAGCCGAGCGAATTCATCAGACCGGCAGAAGCGCCGCGATGCTCCACCGGAACTACGTCATATAATCCTGCAAATATATTCGCGTCGTAGATTCCTTTGCAGAATCCGAAGCAGATTAAACCGGCTGCAAGCAGGAAAACCGAAGTGGTCCAGCCGGTTAGAAATAAAAATGGAACAGCCAACAATACGCCCATGGCTTGCGTCGATATTCGCCCACCGGGTCTGCGTCGCGCACTTGAGTCTGCCAACACGCCGCCACAGACAACACCCGCCATAGAGGCAATCTGCAGATAGGCGGTTGCGTTCAAGCCGGCCAGCGCTAGAGTCATGTGGAACTTCTGGTAGAGGAAAGTCGGCATCCAGGTGAGAAAGACAACAGCGACAAAATTCGCGCCGATGAAAGCCGCCATCAACAACAGCACAACAGGCTGACCGAGGATCAGCAGAAAGCTGGTGTGCATCTTTGTGTGACTCAGTAATACTTCGGACGGAGGCGACATCTCTGCACCGCCGCGGACCGGTTCACGCAGCATGGCGAGTAGAAGCAGGCCAACGAGGATGCCGACCAATCCGAAGTAGAGAAAGCTGGAGCGGAAACCGAAGTATTGCCCAAGCAAGCCTGCAATAGCTCCGCCGCCGATGGTGCCGGCATAGACGCCGGTCTGGTGCAGCGACATGGCACGCGAGCGCGTATCGGGCGCGTGATAGTCGCTAAGTAGCGACATGGCTGCTGGAAAATAAAATGCTTCTCCCAAACCGCCGAGCGCCGTCAACGCGGCGAGTTGAACGGCGTTCTTTGAGAACGAAATGCAGGCCGTCACCAGTGACCAGAAGATGAGCGCGCTGAGGATTGTTATCTTGCGCGGAACACGGTCGCAGAGCCAACCGGCAAATGGCCCGCACAGCGCGTACATCCACATGAAGGAGGAGGCGATCAGCCCCAACTGCATGTCAGAGAGATGGAGTTGTGTTTTTATCAGCGGATAGACGGAGAAGATGGCCTGCCGCTCAGCGTAGTTGAAAAAGCAGACCAGCCAAAGCATGGCCACAACCAGCCAGCGATAATTTTTATTGTGTGGCTGGATGCGGATGTCGGCCTTCCTCGTACATTGATTGCGGGCGCCGGTTGCAGCACGCCAACGAATTATATAGTTCACCATGCGGACGAAGCGCTGCATGTGTTTTATTGATGGTATGAGGATTTTTTATCGCACCGCGCAGTTCATCGGCCTGCTGGCTTTCCTGTTGGCTTCGTTGAGTGTTGCTAGCGTCGTACAAAGCAATGATGGATTCATTTTTCAACCACTCTCCAGCGGCAAAGCTCTGCCCGGCACGCAGCCCGACAGCCATGCCTCCACTCTGGTGGAATTGAAAAACGGCGATGTGCTGGCAGCATGGTTCACCGGCACAGCAGAAGGCGCACTGAATGTTGTCATCCGCGGCGCACGGTTGCATCACGGCAAGTGGAGCGCACCGTTTGAATTGGCGCGGGAGAATAACATCGCCTGCTGGAACCCGGTGCTCTTCCATGCGCGTGACGGCAAACTTTGGCTCTATTACAAATTCGGCAAGAACCCCAGCACCTGGGAAGGCGCGCGCAAGTGGAGCAACAATGAGGGGAAAACGTGGAGCGACGAAGAGCGGTTGCCGGCAGGAATCCTGGGACCAATTAAAGACAAACCGCTGCTACTGAGCAGCGGGACGATTGTAAGCGGATCGTCGGTAGAGACAATTGCCGAACGCAATCACCAAACGGTGAATGATAAGTGGACCGTATATATTGAGCGCTCCACCGACGACGGAAAGAGTTGGAGCAAGTCTGCAGCCATCGTTCTGCCGGATGCCGTGGACATTCCCGGCGCGGAGGCAATGGCACATTCGCATGTCAACCGCACTGTGGGCATCATCCAACCGACGATTGTGCAGATGGACGCGAAACACTTGCGCTTCTACGCGCGGACACAGGCCAAGGCATCGCACATTGCCGCGAGTGATTCGTATGATGACGGCATCACTTGGTCAACTCCGCACTTCATCGATTTGCCTAATCCAAATTCCGGCATTGATTCCGTGGGTATGCGCGACGGCCGTGTCGTAATGATCTTCAACAACAGCTACGACCAGCGAACTCCGCTGAACCTGGCCGTTAGTCGCGATGGCGAACACTTTCATATCTTCAAGACCTTGGAAGACGCCGCCGGGCAGTATTCCTACCCGGCAATTATTCAGGCCAAAAACGGCGACCTGCTGATGACATATTCCTGGAAGCGGCAGACGATTACATTCGTGCGTGTGCCACTGGCAGAAGTGCCGCAGCCGTAGCAATGTGATCGCAGGAAATTTGCACGACTATACTTGTGGGCAATTGTAAGCAATTCCGTCCGAAGAAATTGAACGACAAAGGAAGACTCCGTTGATGACACACACACGCATCGCCCGCCGCACACTGATTGCACTGCTGATGGCAACTCTGATGAACACCGCTGCCTTTGCAGCAAAAAACGTCACGCCCAGCGATGTGATGCCCAGCAATGTTGTTCTCGGTAGCGGCTGGCAGTTGCAGGATGCGGCGAAAGTTCCGCAAGCTGGCGAGGTGGTTTCAACGGCTGCATTCAACACAGCAGAGTGGTATACAGCAACGGTCCCGGGAACAGTGCTGACGACGTTGGTGAACAACGGCGTATATCCGGAGCCTCTATACGGAGAGAACAATCGCCCGGAGAAAATATCAGAAGCGCTGCTGCACACCAGTTACTGGTACCGCACATCTGTCACGATTCCTGCGGCGTATACCGGTCGGCGAATCTGGCTGAACTTCGACGGCATCAATTACTCCTCCACAATTTTTGTAAACGGTAAACAGGTAGGCACAACACGCGGCGCATTCATTCGTGGAAAGTTTGACATCACCAGCAATGTACTCGCCGGCAAAGTGGCCACCATCGCAGTGCTGGTGGTGCCGCAACCGAATCCCGGCACATCGCATGAACATATACTGCGCACCGGCATGGGACTGAATGGCGGTGAGAGCGCGATTGATGGTCCAACTTTTCTCTGCACAATGGGATGGGACTGGATTCCGGCCATCCGCGATCGCGACACGGGCATCTGGCAGAAAGTTTTTCTCAGCAGCACCGGGCCGCTGGTGATGCAGGACCCGTTGGTGACCACCGACCTGCCACTGCCGAAAACTGATTCGGCCGATGTTGCCGTTCAAGTGACAGTGATGAATGTGACCGGTAAGCATGCATCCGGCGTGGTGGAAGGAACCATCGACAATATTCAATTTCGTCATTCGGTCACAATCGCAGCCTACGGCACACAAGTTGTAAAGTTCGACCTGCATAACACGCCGGCACTACATATGAAGAACCCAAAGCTGTGGTGGCCCAATGGGTACGGCCCGCAGAATCTCTACACTCTGCACCTGAAGCTTGTAGGCGATTCCTGGCAAAGCGACCAGCAGGATGTCAGCTTTGGTGTACGCAAAATTACTTATAGCGTGCCAGACAGCGAGAACCTGACCATCTCCGTGAATGGCGTGCGCATCTTTATCCGCGGCGGCGACTGGGGACTGGATGAGGCGATGAAGCGCGTCTCGCGCGATAGGTTGGATGCTGAGATCCACATGCACCAGATGGCGAACATCAATATGATTCGCAACTGGGTGGGCCAAAGCACCAGCGAAGACTTCTATGAGCTGTGCGACAAGTATGGAATTTTATTGTGGGATGAGTTCTTCCAGCCAAACCCATCGGATGGGCCGAATCCAACGGACATACCGACTTACGTTGCCAATGTTCGCGACAAGGTATTGCACTTCCGCAATCATCCCTCCATCGCAGTTTGGTGCGCACGCAATGAAGGATATCCGCCGAAGGAACTCGACGACATCTTTCGCAAAATGATGGCGGAGTTGGATTTGACACGACTCTATCAGCCGAGTTCGACCGACGGGCACGGGGTTCGGTCCAATGGGCCGTACCGCTGGCGCACGCCGCGCGAGT
>CAIZGA010000120.1 GCA_903932385.1 uncultured Acidobacteriota bacterium | reverse complement strand
TCGTTGCCTGGTAATCCTTGATGACCTGCTGTCCTACCGCATCGGCCGGTTGTATCAGGTTGGTATCGACGGCATTCCCAATAGACTGTCCAACAGATTGCCCCAGTTGAACTACTGCACTGGTCACAACACCGGTTTCTGCCTGAACTTTTTGTCTGACTTGAATGGCATAATCAGCGGCGATGAGGCTTGAAGCCTCGCCAAAATTTGGATTCGGATCCAACACTAGACTTAAAGAGTCTGGCGTTGCCGTACTTTGCAGCCACAGGCTACCAAGACTCATTCCCGTGCCTGATGGCGGAAAGGTCTGCGCCCATTCATAGGATCGGCCAAAACCGACTGTGGGTGCCTGAGCCCCAGATGAATTGATCACGGATTTTTGATACCACAAATATGAGTAGGAGTGAGCATCCACAGGGGACAAACTAATTGAAGCCTCCCATGGAAGGCAGACATTCACAGCGGAAGCGTGTTGGATGCCGATCGCTGAGATATAGTTATCTACCCATCGGGCCGCCATGGGCAGCGGCGACTTCCAGTTCTCAGCGGCTGACAGAGCAACATCTAGCAAAGCCGCAGCAGGACCATCCCCCAATGCAGATGCTTGTAAGGTCGATGTGACTGCCGAAGTTCCCACCACGCTTAGCAGCTCTGCTTCATCTAACAACGTGACATGCGGTGTTGTCGCTGCGTTACTCCATGGAGAAGACGAATTCAAGGCATCGCGGCTTCCCGCAGGAAAACTCGCGTGGACATAATCACACGCGTAGCGGTTCACAATGGTGCCTAAACTATGGCCCACAAAATGTATATGCTGTGCGTAGTTGTTACCCAGCGCTTGTTGAAGTGCCGCACCAAGGTTCAGCCCCTCTTTGGCCGCTGTGTCAATCTTGGTTACAAGGCTCAAATATTTCAGCAGACCGAGTGAATCTAGATAGCCGCCGCTCGCCGCATCATGCCAGTCCCATGCCACAATGTTCGGCGCAGTCCCTGGGGAAAATTGCTGCGTAATTTGTTGTGCCATACCAGAAGCCCAATCAGCGGGACTGCTAAGCCAACCATGCGTCAGGACAATTGTTGGTCGCCCTGAATTCGGGACTACACCTGCGGTGAACTGTCCTCCTGAAAACGTTTTGAGAATACTGTTTGTCGGGGTCAATCCGAGAGCTGACGCAGGTGGTGTGCGTACCACATCCAAGCATTGTGGAGCGGCAGGAAGAGGAGCAAGAAAAAGCTGTGCCGTTCCCACTCCACTGCTGAGTGTGGTAAATGGTTGGGTCAATGTGATGTATCCCAATTTTGCGACGATCAGTGTATAGCCCTGTAGAGAAAGCCCTGGCGCATAGAAAGTTCCAGTCGTGTCAGTTGTTCCCTGCCAAAAGACAGTACTTCCTCGTTGGATCGAAACAGAGGCACCCTGAACACTGACTCCGCCAGTTGTGGTAACACTACCGACAAACGCCAGACTGACGCCATCTTTATAAAAGAAACTCACCGGCTGAGTTGTCGCGAAGCTCAGATATTGATCTCCGATGGTCTCGAAGTACTGGAAGCTTACTACACTGCTTTGGATGGTCGTGCCAGGCTCATCAAGGGCATCCTCATATTGGAAGCTCACCACTTTGGAGAAAGTGTCAGGGTCCGCCGCACGCGCGCTGCTGATACATGCCCAGGCGAGCAGCAGGGCGGCGGCAGATCGTGGCAAGGTGGGAAACATGAGCGGTGGCAGATGGTCGCTTCTGTGCTTTAACGCACTGGCAACATGTACCGCTTCCCAGATTCGGTGATGTAGGCCACTTGCTGACTTCGACCTATGCCTGCGGTGATCTCCATTTGTGCAAAACGTTCGCCATAAGCTGTCCAGCCAGTTTCGGCGATGTTCTTGGCGTAATTGTCACCCTGGACGGAGGCCGAGCCCGTCACACCACTCACGCATTTGGCGTAGATGATGCCGCCACCGCGTGGCATCGTCACGGGAATTGTTGCGGTACTGCTAGCCTGCGTGCCGGCACTGTTCGTAGCAGTCACCACGATGTCAGCACCATTTGCTGGATGCACGGTCAGGGTGATGGTCGTGTTCATGGGCAGATTCGCGCAGTTCACGATCACATTCATCGGGTTCGTCTGCTGCGCGGGGAGAATCACATCGGGATTCGCCAACACGCCATTCGGACTCGTGGCGACCGAGACACCACCAATGCTCTGAATGGCAAGCTGCACACCTTGGCCCGATGCGGGAATGATGATGGGCTGGAAGCCTTGGGAAAATTCTCCGGTATAGCTACCAC
>CAIZGA010000119.1 GCA_903932385.1 uncultured Acidobacteriota bacterium | reverse complement strand
TGGCGCCGCGCGCAATCAGGTCGAGATGCCCGTTGGTCAGCGGGTCAAAGGTGCCGGGATAAATTGCAATCGTTTGCATCGCACTAGCAGAGTAGCAGCAACCTGCACTCTGCGTCTGCAAATCCTGCGGTTAGCTCTGCGCCGCTGCGGCTGCTGCGGACTTGCGTGTCGGCTTCACCACTTCAGCCGCCACTGCTGCCCCGTTCACCGGTGCCGCGGGAACTTCCGGCGCGACCGCTGCGGCTGCAATCAGGCCCAGCTTTTTGCGGAGCTCCGTATCCACGCGCGCAAATGTCTCTTTATTTTCCTTCAGGAAGCCGCGCACGTTTTCGCGTCCCTGACCGATGCGTTCGCCAGCGTAGCTGTACCACGCGCCCGACTTCTCCACGATGTTGTGCAGCACGGCTAGGTCCAGCACATCGCCTTCGCGCGAGATGCCTTCGCCGTAGAGAATGTCGAACTCAGCCTCGCGGAACGGCGCCGCAACTTTGTTCTTCACAATCTTCGTCTTGGTGCGCGAGCCGACAACCACGTCGCCTTCTTTTACTGCGCCAATGCGGCGAATATCAATACGCACTGAGGAGTAGAACTTCAACGCTCGTCCGCCGGTGGTTGTCTCCGGGTTGCCGAACATGACGCCGATTTTTTCGCGAATCTGATTAATGAAGATGAGGCTGGTGCGCGATTTTGAAACCGTGCCTGTAAGTTTGCGCAACGCCTGCGACATCAAACGCGCCTGCAGACCCATGTGGCTGTCGCCCATCTCGCCGTCGAGTTCGGCCTTGGGCACCAGTGCTGCCACTGAGTCCACCACCAGCACATCAATCGCGCCCGAACGCACCAGCGCTTCGGTGATTTCCAAAGCCTGTTCGCCGTAGTCCGGCTGCGAAATTAAAAGATTGTCTACGTCGACGCCCAGCTTTTTTGCATACTGCGGATCGAGCGCGTGCTCGGCATCCACAAACGCCGCCAGGCCGCCGGCCTTCTGCGCCTCGGCAATAATCTGCAGCGTGATGGTGGTTTTGCCCGAGGACTCCGGTCCGAAAATTTCAATCACGCGGCCGCGCGGCACGCCGCCTACACCCAACGCCGCGTCAAAAGAAATCGATCCGGTGGAGATGACAGAAATCGGCACGATGGCTTCTTTCGATCCCAGGCGCATGATCGAACCCTTGCCAAATTGCTTTTCAATCTGCGCTAGCGCCAGCTCTACTGCCTTGCTTCTGTCGTCTGCCATACCCGTTCTCCTCGTGTGTGTGGTGCTCTGGATTTGTGTGTTGCGAACTTCCACTTCCAAAACGGGAGAATAGCACAAAGAAATTTCAAAAGCAAAGAAAAAGCGAAGTACATCTGTGGAGAACCTGTCTTGTAATTTTCACGCGCGTGGGGCGGTGTACACGTCTCTGAAATTCACTGTCGCACGATGCAGCGGCGCGGGTAATATGGTGCGGCCAAACCGTGCGGTGGCGGGGCGGCGTGAATTTTAATCCCACGGGGAGAGAGAACAATGTCTGAAATATCGCAGAAATATGCCAATCCGGGGCCGCTGGGGCTGGCTGGATTCGGTCTGACGACGGTGGTACTGAGCTGCATCAACGCAGGACTGGTGCCGCATGACGCGGTGGCCATTGTGGTGCCGCTGGCGTTTGCCTACGGCGGCGTGGCGCAGATCATCGCGGGCATCCTTGAGTTTAAAATCGGCAACACATTTGGCACGGTGGCGTTCACTTCGTACGGGCTTTTCTGGTGGTGGTTCGCGCTGCTGAACTGGACGCTGGGCGCGGGCTGGATCAAGCCGCCGGCCGGGTCGACCGGTGTGGCTTTAACCCTGTTGTTATGGGGTGTTTTCACGTTTCTGCTGTGGATTGTTTCCTTCTGGCGGAGCAAGGCGGTGTGGAGTATTTTCCTGCTGCTTTGGATTACGTTCTTCCTGCTGGCGGCGGCTGATTTTGGGTTGGGCGCGCAGTACGGCAAGCTGGGCGGATGGCTGGGGCTGGCGACGGGCGTGGACGCGCTGCTGGTGGCCTTCCTGGAAGTGCTGAACGCTACGGCTGGCCGGACGG
>CAIZGA010000118.1 GCA_903932385.1 uncultured Acidobacteriota bacterium | reverse complement strand
GTTACTCCGCGCAGTATGCCGGACTCGGCGTGCAGAACTACTCCATCAAGAGCGGCACCAACCAGATTCACGGATCCATCTATGAGTACCTGCGCAACACGGTACTCGATGCATGGAAGTTCACCAGCAAGACTCCGACGATTATTGGAGTTGTGCCCACCGGACAAACCTGTACATATACTTCGTCGCCCTCCAGCTATTGCGCGCCAGGCGGCATCAAGCCGGCGGAAGTGGAGAACGAGTTCGGTATTGTTCTCAGCGGTCCCATCGTCAAGGACAAGCTCTTCCTGTTCTACAACTATGGTCAGTATCGTGAGCAGGCCGGTCCCGCGCCAAAGGCGCAGACCATCCCCACACTCGCAATGCTTGGCTACACCGGATCAGGCACTGCACTTGGCTATGCCGACTATAGCGGCTATGCAACTGCCAACCCCGGCTACCATATCTATGACCCCGCAACGCAGGCGGCACAGGTTGGCGGCGCAGGTGGCACAGGTTGCTCCAGCTGTTCCCGTCAGCAGTTCACCTCATCGGGCTACGGTACTCCGGCCAATGACCAGATACCGTCCAGCCGCTTCTCCACGGCCACAGCGAACATTAATAAATTTATGCTGCCGTATGAAGCCATCGCAAGCCAGACGCAGTACTCCAACAACATTGTCACCGGCTACCCGTCGGGTCTCGCCAACTGGTACCAGACCGGCCGTCTGGATTACGACATCAACCCGAAGAACCAACTCAGCTTCATCGTTGCCTTCGGTCGTCAGGCCAGCACCGGTCCCAATGCTTCCGGCGCAGCCAACCAGCTTGGACCGCCGTTCAACACTTCGCAGTCCTACACGCCGAAGACCACCGTCGACATCGTGAAGGAAACTTTCAACTTCTCACCACATCTGGTAAACCAGGCATCCATCGCCTATGGCCGTTACAAGAGCCTCTCGGTGACGCCGGATGATACGACACAATATGCAGCCTCCACGCTTGGTTTGGCCAACACTCCGGCTGGACAGGCAACCAATGGCTTCCCGGGTATTCTCTTCTCCACGACTGGCGGTCAGGATGCACCGTTGACCGAAGCGAACTACTCCTGGAACCAAAAGGTGAACAACACTTACACCCTCACCGATAACGTGCTCTGGTCGCATGGCAAGCACAACATCACCGGTGGCGGTCAGTTGGTGGAAGTGCAGTTCAACTACATCAAGAATGAAACCAACTCCGGCCCCTTGGCTTACACATTTGCTGCAGCTCAGACCGGTCAATTTACATCAGGCACCACCATCAACACATCGACTGGATCCGCAGTTGCCAGCTATATGCTCGGTGCGGTCAACACCAGTTCGGTGACGGTTGGCGTACCCGAAGTTGGATCACGCTGGTTGGATCCCTCGTTCTGGTTGCAGGATGACTTCAAGGTGAACAACAAGCTGACGCTGAACCTCGGCGCACGCTGGGACATCTGGCCCTCGATTCATGAGGTCCACAACCTGTTCACGTGGATTAATCCAAACGGCATCAACAACATTACCGGCAACCTCGGCACACTGATGTTCGCCGGCAACAATGCCGCCACAGCGGGCGCAAACTGCAATTGCGAAACGCCCTCCAAGTGGGATTCCAAAAACGTCGGACCGCGTCTTGGTCTTGCATACTCCATTGATCCCAAAACTGTATTCCGTGCCAGCTACGGCCTGATGTATGCCCGTGGCGATTGGACCAGCGGCAGCCAGTCTGGTTCGCCCTCCACAGTGGGACTTGCACCTTCGGCCACTGCCCCCGGCGGCATCAGCGGCGCGCCGCAGTTCTATTGGGACAACTCCACTTGCAACGCCAACAATGCTGATGGTGTACCTTGCGGCTGGACAGGCTCGATTGCATCGCCTGCGCCTCCCGCCGGCGGCGCTAGCATGGCAGAGTTCGGCACAACCTACACCTCTGCGCTGACCAACTCCGGCAGCACCACCATGACCTACTTTGATGGTCGGTTGGGTGCACGTACGCCGACTTACGGTACTTGGAGCTTTGGTTTCCAGCGCGAGCTCACCCGCGACATGGCACTCACGGTTACCTATGCCGGCAGCGAAGGCCATTTCATCTCGGTCTCAAAAGCCATCGGCTCGCGTAACAATGAACTGCCGGAATCCATG
>CAIZGA010000117.1 GCA_903932385.1 uncultured Acidobacteriota bacterium | reverse complement strand
TATGGATTCCTGGCCGGGCTGAAGCCAATTTACGGATTCAATTCCATCGATGCAGCCGCCGGCTGGAAAATTTATCCAGATACGATTGACCCGCGCCAGAAGGACCAGACCCACACCGCGCTACTGGCCGTGAATGATCTGTGGCAGCTCAACAGCAATCAGGAGTTTCAACTCTCCGGATATTTCCGCACCTACAATCTTTCACTGTTTTCGGACTTCGGCCTCGGCCTGATTCGGCAGAGTGAGTTCCGCACTGTGGGCGGCGCGAATGCTACATACGTCAATAAACTTGCAAAGTCTTTCACGCTGCTGGCTGGTGCCGATTACAACCGCGAAGCACCCCGTCGAGATGACCTCGACCACTACAACTTTTACAATCCCGCGCAGCCGTATGTGTACGGGCCCTTCGTAAAAATTGATGGCAACAACGTCACCATTGCGCCGATAACACCCTTCGTCGCCGGGCAGGGAAATCTCGGCCATCACTTCGACTACTACGTTGGCCTGCGCCGCGATGAAATCTCCATCCACAACACCGACCTGATAACGCCGGCAAATTCCTGGAATCAATTCATCGGGCTGAACTCGCCCAAGGCAACATTTCGTTTTGTACCGGATCCAACCTGGGCGGTGCCGCTGGTCACGCTCAGTTTAGGAAAATCATTTTTTACTGAGGACCCGCGCGAAGGTACGGCACTCTCCGGCCCCACATCTGTCGACCCGGTCGAGACGGCACGCTCTTACCAACTGATGGCCGGCAAGACCATCCACAAGACTGAAATCAAGCTCGAACTCGGCCACGAAACGCAAAGCGCCGAGTACGGAAAAATTGATCCCGACCAGGGCCTGCAGTTTGATCTTGGCCCGGGGCGCATCCGTTATCTCTCTGCCACTGTGCGCCACAGTCTGCCGCACGGCTCGCTACAGGCCACCTATGAGCAAGCCGACGCCCGCCTCGTCAACACATCGTTCTCCATCGTGCCAGAAGCTCCGCGCGTGATTGCCGATCTTTCCGGCACGTATGAAAAGCTGCCCCTGCATCTGCAGTTAAAAGCCGAGTACGAATATGTCGGTAAAAAAGTAGTCGGCAACGGCTGCAGCGAAAGCAGCTATCTGGGCGGCGACCCGCTGGCGTTGAGCTACTACTGCATCGGTGTGGCTAATAAAGAGTTCCGCCTTGCGTTGGCTCGGTCCTTTGATGCCGGCAAAATTAACCTCGGCCTGAACACCATGATTGCCAGCGGCTGGACCGGCCAGACCACGGAGAGCTTTGCCGCCGCCAGCGTTTATGCGCCCGGCGCGGTCGGCCTCGGCAGCAATGGCCTGGTGGCGGCCAACCCGGTCAGCGAGGTTGTCGGCGTGCGCATCCCCAGCTACGCCAGCCTCAGTCTCTCGTATAAGTTCGGGAAATAGTCGCCGCGCTTGCGCCATCCGGTAATCTATAAGCAACAATGGAATAATTCACATTGCGGCAAACTGATTCACGGGGAAATCTTGGCAGGCATACTGTTCATCGTTTCGGCGCCATCCGGGTCCGGCAAGTCCACGCTGGTCAGCCATCTGCGTCAGCAGGTCGGCGCGCTGGAGTTTTCCATCTCATGGACCACGCGCGCGCCCCGCGGCGGTGAGCAGCAGGACCGCGAATATCACTTTGCCACCCGCGCCGAGTTTGAGCAGCACATCGCCGAAGGCGGCTTTCTCGAGTGGGCCAGCGTGTATGACAACTACTACGGCACCTCGCTGCAGGCCTTGCGAGACGCCGAGTCCCGCGGCAACGATCTCCTGCTCGATATCGATGTGCAAGGCGCTCTGCAGGTCATCGAAAAGTTTAAGGAATCCGTCAGCATCTTCATCATCCCGCCCAGCCCCGGTGTGCTGGAGTCGCGCCTGCGTCAGCGCAGCGCCGCAGAAAACATGGCCGTGGAAGAAATCATCCAGCGCCGTCTGCGTCAGGCCAAAAGTGAGATGGGTGAAATCTGGAAATACAAATACGCCGTGCTGAATGACGTGCTCGATGAAGCCGTCGAGAAACTTCGCTCCGTGGTTCTTGCCGAACGCCGCCGACGCGGCCAGCCGGAAAAACTGCTGCAGGCGATTGCCGAGCCCGCCGCCGGTCTGGAACCGCTGGCAGAGAGTTGCCTCACCGCCAGCCTGCGTTCCAGCCAGTCTGCCGCCGGGCTGCGGGAAATTTTGCAGACCTTCGGCGTCAGCTAGCCACGGTGGAAATCTGGCCACTTGGCCGGAAGCATCTCATACTGGTAGATTCTCTGCATGGGAGGGAATTCTTGTGACGGAAGTCGGTAACGAATTTACGAGCAAGTATCATCTGGTGAAAGTGGCGGCCCGCCGCGCACGCCAGTTGCAACAGGGTGCAGAGCCAATGGTCAAGTCCCGTTCCATGAAGGCCTGCAAAGTGGCCCAGGATGAGATTGAAGCCGGCCAGGTTAAATTTGTTTTGCCCGCTGTTCCGGGAAAGCCGGACAGTGAACCCGCAGCCTGAACCCAAGCGGTCGCACGAACGCCGCGTAACACCACATGAGGAGTCAGCATGAAGGTAACCGTCGGCATCTGTGGCGGCATTGCAGCGTATAAATCCGCCGAGCTGGTGCGTGCCTTGCAGCAGCAGGCGCTCGATGTGCACGTTGTCATGACTGAATCGGCGACGCGCTTCATCACCCCGCTCACACTCTCCTCGCTCAGCGGCCACAGGGTCATCACCAGCCTTTGGGATGCAACCGCCACACCCGAAACCGGTTCCTCGATTGACCACATCGCCGTGGCGCAATCTACTGACGCGCTCGTAGTGGCTCCGGCCACCGCAGACATGCTGGCAAAATTCGCCCACGGTCTGGCGGATGATTTTCTATCCACGCTCTATCTCGCCACCGCCGCGCCAGTCATCGTCGCCCCGGCCATGAACGTCAACATGTGGGAGCACCCGGCCACGCGCGCCAACCTCGAAACTCTTGCCAGCCGCAGCGTTCGCATCGTTGAGCCGGAAAGCGGCGATCTTGCCTGCGGCATGGTCGGTGCCGGTCGCCTGGCAGAAATTCCGCGCATTGTGGATGCAGTTCTCGGTAGCCTGCACCGCCGTCATGATCTCGCGCAGGAGACGGTCATCGTCACCGCCGCCGGCACGCGCGAAGCCATCGACCCGGTCCGCTTCCTCGGCAACCGTTCCAGCGGACGCATGGGTTACGCGCTGGCAGAAGCCGCAGAACGTCGCGGTGCCAAAGTCATCCTCATCAGCGGTCCCTCATCTCTGCAGCCGCCGTCGCGTTGCGAATTGATTTCCATCACCACCGCCGAAGAAATGCGCGCGGCTTTGCTGGAGCGTCTGCCCGAAGCCACCATGGTCATCAAGTCTGCCGCCGTGGCCGACTACCGCGCCCGCGTGGTAGCGGAAACCAAAATGAAACGCAGCGGCCCCATCAAGCTTGAACTTGAACCCACCGAAGACATCCTGCGTGAAGTTGTCGAGCTGCGCAAGCCCGGCACGCTCGTCATCGGCTTCGCTGCGGAAACGGAAAATGCCATCGAGCATGGCCGCGGCAAACTGGAACGCAAGGGTGTGGATGCCATCGTCATCAACGACGTTTCGCGTCGCGGCATCGGCTTCGATTCAGAACGCAACGCCGCCACCTTCCTCACGCGCCAGACCGCCATTGATTTTCCCGAGATGACCAAGCGCGTCATGGCCGACCGCATTCTTGACGAGGCGATGGAACTCCGCCGCCCGCGCCAGTTGGTGGCCGAATTCGCCATGCCCTCGCGCAAATCTCCCCTGATGGAAGAGTAAGTCTTGGCCGCTGACAGCAAGTCCGAACTCGCGCCGGATCCGCAAGCCCTTCGCGCCTGGGGGAGTACTACCGCGATATGGGCGTCTTCAGCTTCTATCGCAATGGCGAGCCGGAACACTGGCTCGATCCCACAGCCGTGCAGCAGCCAGCCGCGCCTCCGCCGCTAGTTTCTGCAACGCGACCAGCAACTGCATCGCCAATCGCATCCGCACAGCCCATCGCACCAATCATTTCCCGGCCATCGCCTGAGGAGACCGACATCGCACGCGCATCCGCCAACCAACTCGTCAGCTTCGACGCACTCGCCCCTTTACCCGCACCCATCGCGCCAGCTAAAAAAGCCGCCGCTCTCGCCACCATCCGCGAAGAGCTGGGCGAATGCACCCGCTGCGCCCTCAGCTATGGCCGCAACAAAATTGTTTTCTCCGATGGCGACCCCAATGCCGAGTTGATGTTCGTCGGCGAAGGCCCGGGTGCCGATGAAGATGAGCAGGGCATCCCGTTTGTCGGCCGCGCCGGCCATTTGCTCAACAACATGATTACCGCCATGGGCCTCTCGCGCGAACAGGTCTACATCGCCAACATCGTCAAATGCCGCCCGCCCGGCAACCGCGTGCCGGAATTTTCTGAGGCCACCACCTGCTCGCCTTTCCTGCTGCGCCAGATTGACGTCGTGCGTCCCAAGGTCATCGTCGCCCTCGGCGCCACTGCGGCCACGTATCTGCTCGGGCGCAAGTCGGCGCTCAGCCTGCTGCGCGGCAACTGGCACACTTGCCGTGGGGCCAAACTCGCCGTCACCTATCACCCGGCCTTCCTGCTGCGCGACCCGCGCCAGAAAAAAGAAACCTGGAAAGACCTGCAAATGGTGATGGCCGAACTCGGCCTGAAACCGCCAAAATCCGCAACGCCTTCCGAGTAGTTCTCCACGCGGTATGCTGGAACATTAGCCCGTCATGCCAGCCTTCTGCGAAGTCGCCCTGCCAACCCCGCTTGACCGCACCTTCACCTACACGGTGAATGCGGAGACAACGCCGCCGGTCCCCGGTGGCCGCGTCATCGTCCCCTTCGGCGGGCAAAAGCTCACCGGCGTGGTCACGCGCCTGCATGACGACCCACCGCCGGAAGGTGTCGTCCTCAAGCCGGTCGAACATGTCCTGGACCCCGTGCCGCTGCTCACCGAAGAACTGCTGCAACTGGCCGATTGGATGGCCGCGTATTACGTTGCGCCACTCGGCGAAGTGTTGCGCGGAATGTTGCCGCTCTCGGCCGAGGTTCGCACCGAGGCCGTCTATCGCATTACCGAAACCGGCCGCAAAATTCTTTTTGAATCCGCCGACCGCGGTGCCTCGCGCCGTTCCCGAAAATCCGCCGGCGAGCAGGACCTGGAATACGCGGTCCTCAATCGCCTGGAACCAGGCGATGCCCTGCGTGAAGCCACGCTGCGTTCGTCGCTCAAAGTGCCACTCAAACTGCTCACCGGCATGGTGCGCAAACGCTGGCTGCTGCGCGAAGTTGTTGCCGCGCCGCGCGATGCCCGCATGACCGAGCAAATTGCCGTGCTGGTGGAAGACGCGCGTCTGCCCAAACTCAACGCCAACCAGACCGCCATCCTCGCCGAACTGGCCGCCGCCGGTGGCCGTATGCCGGTGCGCGAACTTCGCCGCCTGCCGATTCCGCAGAGCACGCTCGGCACGCTGATACGCCGCAAACTGGTGCGGGTGGAAGAAGTGGATTCGGAATTTTCCGTCGGCTCGGTCAAACCGCATGGCCGGCTCTCCTCGCATGAACATCTGCTGAATGAGCCACAGACGGCTGCGCTGGCCAGCATCGTCGTCGCGCTGGAAACCGCAGCCACTGCAGATTTCAAACCGCTGCTGCTGCACGGCGTCACCGGCTCCGGCAAAACCGCCGTCTATATCGCCGCCATGCAGCGCACGCTGGCGATGGGCAAGTCCGCGCTGCTGCTGGTTCCGGAGATTGGCCTCACGCCGCAGATGGCCGGTGAAATGTACGCAGCTTTCGGAGAAGCAGTCGCTCTGCTGCACTCCGGGCTCACGCCCGATGAACGCGCCGGTCAGTGGCATCGCATTCGCAGCGGCGCGGCGCGGGTTGTCGTCGGCACACGCTCGGCAGTTTTTGCGCCGGTGGTTTCGCCCGGCCTCATCATCGTGGATGAAGAGCACGACTCCAGCTACAAGCAGGAGGAAACGCCGCGCTACCATGGCCGCGATGTTGCCGTGATGCGCGCCAAACTCAACGGCGCCGTCATCGTGCTCGGCTCCGCCACGCCATCGCTGGAGAGTTGGTCCAATGCCACGCGAGGCCGCTACGCGCTCATTGAAATTAAAGACCGCGTTGCCGACCGTCCGCTGCCGGAGATTGAACTGCTCGACATGCGCCGTGAATTTCAGGAGACGGGCCGCGAAGAAATTTTCTCGCGCCGCTTGATTGAGACCACGCAAGTTGCGCTCGACCGCGGCGAGCAGGTCATCATTCTGCTCAACGCCTTGATAGTGTGGCGCAACCCCGCGCAAGCGTGGGACCCGTACCCGCTGCTCACGGGGACGGCGTGGACCAACCCCTTTCTCCTCATCTCCTGGGCCGGGAT
>CAIZGA010000116.1 GCA_903932385.1 uncultured Acidobacteriota bacterium | reverse complement strand
GCAAATCGTCAATGATTCCCTGTGTAAATTTTGTGCCATCTTCTTTGCTGGTGTGCGGCAGCAGCAGCACAAACTCATCGCCGCCGTAGCGAAAGCCCGCGTCGTCATCGCGGAAGTGGCTGCGTAGTTTATCTGCCATCTCCATCAACAACTGGCTGCCGACCAAGTGGCCATGCGTATCGTTCACGCTCTTAAAATGGTCGAGGTCGCAGAAGAGCAGGCAGAAACTCTGCTTGGTGGATTTGTAGGATTCAATCTGCGCTTCGAGCATGCGGTACAAGTGCCGCGCGTTGTAGAGTCCGGTGCAGTCGTCGGTGATGCTGAGGGTGTGGATGCGCGTCATCGAACGCGCGTTGTTGATGGCAATGGCGGCATAGTCAGCCAGCACGTAGAGGAAGGAGATTGCGTAGGCTGTCAGCACTTCCGGCTTGAAGTTCAACAGCTGGATGATTCCCAGCACTTCTTCGCCGGCACGAATCGGGATGCAGGCGATGGAAACGAAGTGGATACCGCGGTCATCGACAGCCGCGTGGCGGAATCGCGGATCGCTGGCGGCGTCATGAACAATCAGCGGCATGCCTTTTTGCGCCACCCAACCGCCGATGCCGGAACCAATCTTCAGCCGGAAGCTGGGCAACTCAGTTGCACCTTCGCCGACGGAGATGACGTAGTAGAGGTCTTTGCGGACCGGGTCCACCATCATCAGCGACCAGGACTCTGGCCCAAAGAACTTGGCCATCTGATTCAAAATTGTGTTGAGGACTCGATCGAGTTCTAGCGACGAGGTCAGAGCGCGGCCCACGTCGTGGAATACGCGGATGTCGCGCAGTGCAGCTTCTTCATCCTGCCGTTGCTTGATGCCGTTCATTGTCCTCTGCCCTGTCTAGTTGCAGGTTTGTTCAGTTGCCATGACGGTTGAACAGAACGTTACAGTTGATTGTGGGAGTTCTGTAAAACAAACTTAGCGTGACGTGAAGGCGAAGTCCAGTGTCATCCTCCGATGTGGACCATACTTCGTGACGGTTTCTGAAATCCCTCTTCGCCGATGTGGTGGCGCTCTTCTTTTCCATGAACAATCTTTCGTATGTACGCATCAAGTTCCTCGTTGGTTCCACCACGCCGCATCACACCGTAAAGGTCATGGTCGCTTTGTGAAAACAAACAGGTGCGCAGTTTGCCGTCGCTGGTGATGCGGATGCGGCTGCAGTGGCCGCAGAAGGGACGCGATACCGGAGCGATAATGCCAATCTCTCCAATGCCGTCAGCGAATCCGTAACGCAAGGCCGTTTCTCCGGTTGCGGTGGGCTCCAGCGGATGCATGGCATGCACTTTCTGTAGACGCGCAAGAATTTCATCGTGCGTTACCACCATCTCCGGCTGCCAGACCCGGCCTTCCTCCAGCGGCATGAATTCAATGAAGCGGACAATCACATTATGCTCGCGGCTGAAGGCAGCAAACGACTCAATCTCGTGGTCGTTGAAGCCACGCAGTAATACGCAATTAATTTTGATGCCCTCAATGCCGGCTTGCTGCGCCGCGCGGATGCCTTCGCGAACATGGCGCAGGCTGCCCGGCACACGCGTGATTCGTGTAACGGTTTCATCGTCCACTGCATCCATGCTGATGGTGATTCGTTGCAGACCCGCTTCGCGCAGCGGTTGCGCCAGCGGTGCCAAAAGATGCCCGTTGGTGGTCATCGCCAAATCTATCGGCTCGGCCTGCGGAGAAAATTCTTTTTTCAGACTGCCGAGCGCGTGAACCAGTTCCAGCAGATCGCGGCGCAGCAGCGGCTCACCACCTGTCAGCCGGATTTTTTCGATTCCCAGCGAAACCAATAGATTCGCCAGCCGCACCACATCGGCAAATGGCATATCGCTATAGCCGGGGGTTTCTCCGTCACGGCAATAGACGCAGCGGTAGTTGCAGCGGTCGGTGATGGAGATGCGCAGGTCAGTGATGGCGCGGCCAAATTTGTCCCGCAGCCGCTTTTGTTCCCGGATGCCTGGCACTGAACTACCAACCGGCTGCGATGTTTGTTTGCCCAACATTGTGACTCCGCCTGCATCTAATGGTAGTGGATATATTCAGAAGGAATTTTGTGCATAAGCCTCTATAGCCTCGAAGAGGGTATTGCTCAGTTAGTTAATAGTATCTGTGCCAACTGGCTAAGTTACTGAGAATGCAATATCGAGTGACTCTGTAGAGTCATTTTCATAAAAAGTGCGTCAAAATGGTACATTTTCCCATTTCCTGTGCAAAAATGTAACCTAGCTATTTTCTCCCCCTACTTGCACTACTTGAGGTAACGCAACATGAACAATATGCAATCTCTGCCAGATTGGACTATGGAGCAGTTGGGCCCGCTAGGCATATTTCTTGTCATTGCCGGTGTTGCCTTTCTGTTTTTCTTCATGCTGTCGCGCTGGCGCGAGTGGGATTTTGCGCGTAAGCGTAACGGCTACACCATCGACGACTTCGTTCGCGACATGCGCGTCCGTGGCATCAGCGAAGAAGTTTCCCGCGCTGGATATGAAGTTATCCAGCAGGAACAACGCGTCCGCTTCCCTGTAATGCCGGATGATCATCTGGATGAACAGCTCGGCATTACTGATATTGATTTGATGGACACACTCGTCTCCGTGCTGACCCGCACCGGCAAGGAACGCAAGGCCGGCCTGATGTACATGCCGCTGGTCACTGTGGAAGACCTGCTGAAGCTGGTGCAGGTATCGCCCAGCGTCCGCATACAAGATGAGAGAGAAAAGCGTCTCGCGTAGCTTTTCATCTTACAAATATTTTTTAGACACTATATGGGGGGCCACGAGCCCCCATTTCTATGCGCAAAAGTTTTGCCAATAGATTCCCCCGCAGTTCGTGGCCACTCTGCTTGCAATAGAATCGCAGCGTGCAGATGCAATGCCAATTCGAGCACACGGTAGAGTTTGCAGCGGGTAATAGCGAAGCCCTGCGTGCGCTGCCGGAGACAGCCGGAGTCTTTGCGCTCTTTGGCCATGCGGCAACTGACCAGCCGTATCTCTCGCGCACACCCAACCTGCGCCGCCGATTGCAACGACTGCTGACACCGGATCCAAAAGCACCGCGGCGATTGGATTTGAGCGGCCGCGTAGCGCGCATCGAGTACACCGTCACCGGCAGCGATTTTGAAGCCGTGCTACTGCTATTCCGCGCCAGTGCGGCGCATCTCGGCATGGAAACAGCGGAGCGACGCCTGCGGCTGCACACACCTTTCTGCATCCGGCTGACGGTGGAGAATGCATACCCGCGTGCGTATGTGACCAACAGGATTTCCGCTCGCTCGCTGGCGCACACCTACGGGCCCTTTGCTACGCGTGCCTCGGCAGAGCGTTTTCTGGATGAGTCGTTGAATCTCTTCAAACTGCGGCGCTGCCATGAAGAACTCTCGCCGGACGCGGCCTTTCCCGGCTGCATATATTCCGAGATGAAGATGTGTCTCGCTCCCTGCTTCAAGGGATGCACGGACGAACGGTACGCGGAGGAGTCGCGCGCGGTGGGTGACTACCTGGCCACGCACGGCAGTTCGCTGCTTAACGTACTGGCAGCTTCGCGCGATGCCGCATCAGAGTCGCTGGACTTTGAACGCGCCTCCGAACTCCACGCAGCCATCACTCGCGCGCAGAACACCACACATCTTGCCGATGAAATTGTGAGGCCGCTGCAGCAGCTCACCGGCGTGGTTGTATTGCCGGCTGCGGTAGAAAAATCTGTTGGATTGTTTTTACTGCGCGGCGGTCTGCTTGCTGGGCCAACGTTTGTCGCATCTGCAGAAGAACTGCCCACTGCGCTGGAGACTTTGGAAGCGCAGCACACAGCTATCGCCGGAAAAAAGTTTCCGTTGCGATTGCTTACTTGCCATCTGGCGCTGTTGAAACGCTGGTACTACCGCGGAGAAAAGCACCGCATAGGTGACATTTATTTTTCTCTGCCGGATGGCAACCTTCCGCAGAAGCGAATCGCACGTGCCGTGAACCGCATCTTAAACCCAGCGGCACAGGCCTCCATTATCCAGCCGGATACGGCGGCGGAAAACACGACACCCACCACTGATACACTGGCTATCGAATGAGCTCAACTCCAACAACGCCGCGACTCTATCCGCCGCAAGTGCTGCCGTCGATTCTCTCGGCGGACTTTGCGCGCCTGGCCGAAGAAGTGGCAGCGGCGGAACGTGGCGGCGGGCACATTATCCATGTAGACGTGATGGACGGACATTTTGTGCCGAACATCACGCTGGGCCCGCCGGTAGTTGCATCGCTGCGCAAAGCTACCAAGCTGACGTTGGATTGCCACCTGATGATTGAGCACCCGGACGAATTCATCCCCGCCTTTGCCGATGCCGGGGCCAACTGGGTGAGTGTGCATTATGAGGCCTGCCCGCATCTTCATCGTTCGCTGGAACTGATCGCGCACCACGGCATGCAGCCGGGCGTGGTTATCAACCCTGCGACGCGAGTGAACCTGCTGGTGGATATTCTGCCACTTGTCCACCACGTGCTGGTGATGAGCGTGAACCCGGGCTTCGGCGGCCAGAGCTTTATCCCGCATTCGCTGCAAAAGATTCGCCATCTCGCGGAGTTGCGTGCTGAACTCGGCCTGAAATACCACATCGAAGTGGATGGCGGCATCGGCAAGGAAACCATCACGTCTGTGGTTCAGGCGGGTGCGGACCTGCTGGTGGCAGGCAATGCCGTCTTCGGCGGCGGCCAGGCGGAGAAGAACGCGCGGGAACTGATTACACTGGCAGCCGCAGCCTGCTAATCCCAGCCTACGGTTGACCCGCCGCGCCCCGGCAACGTCTGAAAACGTATAGAATTGTCGGCAAGCGGCCAAAGCGTGCCGAACGGGGATTTTTGCCCCCTGATGACAGTTTCCCGAGGATTTAAATGATGCATTCCCAGCAGTCTGCCCTTCGTCTCCGTCTGCCACGGTACGTATTCGCCGCCACCGCGCTTTGCCTTTTCAGCGCCGCGGCATTTGCACAGACCACAGACACCACGGCAGCGCCGGCTCCTGCAGCGACCGCACCGGCTGCGACGACCACGCAGACCACCAATGCCAAGCCTGCGAAGAAAACACGGGAATCCCGCGCGGACAAGAAGGCCGACAAAACTGTGGCCTCCAAGGACACGCAGAAGCTGCTGAAGAGCAAGAAAGCCAAGCAGCTGAACCAGTTGGCCGGTCTGGATACGAGCCTGCCGGACAAGGAACTCTACGACAAGTCGCTGCTGGCAGAGAAAAAAGGCCGCTTCGACGTTGCCCGCATGGACCTGCAGACCCTGCTGAACACCTATCCTGATTCGCAGTTCCAGATGCGCGCCAAGCTGGCGATTGCTGATAGCTGGTTCAAGGAAGGCGGTTCTGCCGCTCTGGCCCAGGCCGAGGCAGAGTACAAGGACTTCCAGACCTTCTTCCCCAATGTGCCGGAAGCTGCCGAAGCGCAGATGCGCGTGGCCGATATTTACTACCGGCAGATGGACAAGCCTGACCGCGATTACGGCAAGACCAAGCACGCCGAAGACGAGTACCGCACGATGATTCTGCAGTATCCGGATTCGACCCTGATTCCTGAAGCCAAGCAGAAACTGCGTGAAGTACAGGAAGTGCTGGCCACGCGCGAAGCGCTGATTGCCGCCTACTACGCACAGCAGGAAAACTGGCCGGCCGCCATTG
>CAIZGA010000115.1 GCA_903932385.1 uncultured Acidobacteriota bacterium | reverse complement strand
GCTAATGTTGCATTGCGCAATGCCTGCGCTGCGGATCTTAGATAGGCAGCAATGCGGGCGGGTTCAAACCCGCTATCCGCCGTGGAGACAGATTTTTCTTTTGCTGTTCCAGTCGCGGCATCCACAGTCTGTTCTGCGCTGGCCAGTACTTCCTGCGCGCACCATGCAAGACCGTTCACTTTTTGAAGACCGCGTGGCGATCGCGCCTTACGTTCCTCGTAGCGGTCAAATGCATTATCGATGCCGCGCAGCACGGCTTCCAGAGGTATGCCGGCCTCTCGCCAGGTTTCAATCAACGCCCAGTCCAGCGTGGAGAGCATCAACAAGGACCCGCGGCGCTGCTGAAATCGCTGCTCAATTTCCGTGAAGTAGTTGAAATAATTCTGCACGGGCGGTGGTGGTCCTTGTGGGCAGGTTGTGCCCGTGGCTGCTTTATTCAGATTTTGCGGCAGCGGATTTTGCATCCGGCTTCACATCATGTTCGGCCTTGCGTCTGGCTGAAGGTCTGTCGGTCCCTGTATTGCGTTCGTAAAGCAGACGCAAACCGTGGAGTGTAAGAATTGGGTCCACCGAGCCAATGTATTTAGATCCGCCAGCAATCAGCCGGGCCAGCCCACCAGTGCCAATGATTTTTGTCTGCGGACCGACTTCAGCAATCAGTCGCTCGAGAATTCCATCCACCAGGCCGATATACCCGTAGTACAAACCAATCTGCAGATGCTCAGTTGTGTTGGTGCCGATTACTTTTGCCGGACGCCGTACATCCACCCGCGGCAGTTTCGCCGCGCGCGTAAATAAAGCATCCGCAGCAATGCTCAGGCCGGGCGCAATCGCACCACCAACGTATTCACCACGCGGACTGATGACGTCGAAGGTCGTCGCCGTTCCCATATCCACCACAATGCACGGCCCGCCGAACTGTTCGTAGGCGGCAACGCAATTCACAATACGATCGGCGCCAACTTCTGACGGGTTATCCACCAATACCGGCAATCCGGTCTTGATGCCGGGCTCGACAAAAATCGGCTTCAAATGAAAGTAAGCTTCGCACACCTGCCGCAGTGCAGAATCAATCGGCGGAACGACGGAAGAGATGATGATGCCGGTCACCTGGCTCGAATCAATCGAACGCAGTGCAAACAGGTCCCGGAAGATGATGCTGTATTCATCGCGAGTGTGATGGCGGTTGGTGTTCACGCGCCACTCTGCGATGAGCGCAGTGGGGTCTTCTCCGCCTGTATTGAACAGGCCGAGTACAGTGTTGGAATTGCCTACATCAATCGCGAGCAGCATGAGCCCCTGAACCGACTTTCATTCATGGAATTTATAACGCGCGTACGCCGCCGGAAAGCACGGTGCGCGGACCCTCATCAGTTTGCACCAGCAGGAATCCCTGCGGCGATAAACCGGCGGTAATGCCAGTATATCCGCCTGCCTCCTCCACGCGAACACGTTTGCCGCGTACCCATGTTGATGCAGCTTCAAAGCGCTCGAGCAGGGCCTCGGCAGAATGCGCGGACTCCAGCAGGCGGACTTCATCATCGAGCGATTTCAACAGCGCAACCAGCAGTTTCTGGCGGTCGTAATCGCCGCCGTTGGCAAGGTGCAACGATGTGGCAATGGTCGCAAGCTCTTCCGGCAGATGCGTGTGCCGTACGTTGATTCCAATGCCGATGACCGCGTGTCGCAGCTGGCCGCTCGGCTCCACGGATGTTTCCACCAGAATGCCGCCGCATTTCTTTTCGGCAATCATCAAATCATTCGGCCAGCGAATATCAATCGAGATGCCGGCGCTCCTGCGAATCGCAGACTGTGCAGCGAGACCCGTTGCCAGCGACAGCAGCAACGCGCGCGAAGCCGCCAATTGCGGCCGATACAACACGCTGAGGTACAGTCCCAGCCCTGCTGGGGAATGCCACTGGTGCGCACCGCGACCGCGACCGGCG
>CAIZGA010000114.1 GCA_903932385.1 uncultured Acidobacteriota bacterium | reverse complement strand
TTATATCAATTTAGGCTGTAGTATTCTGCACATCATCAAGTCAATCCATATTAGGAATGAGATCTCCGCGAGGTAGAAATGCGACATTCATCGACCATCACGGTTGCTGTTCTTGTTGGATTGGTTGCCGTCGTTGCCCCGTTATGGATATCGATAGAGTTGTCCTGGCGCGAAGCCATTGCAAACGAAAGTTCACTTTCACTTAGCTATGGACAGGATGTTCTGCGGCGTGCTGAGGAGACGTCACATCAAATTAGAGATGGAATTGCCCTCATCAATAGTGCTCATAACAAACCCTGTTCAACGGATGAGCTTGCGCTCATGCGTAAAGTTGACGTTGGGTCCAGCTATATTCAGGCCGTCGGACGAATGGAAGGCAATGTAATTCTCTGTTCCTCGGTTGAAGGAAGCTCCAGAATTCTGCTAGGTTCACCTACCGTGATTACTGAAAGTTCTGCGGAAGAGCGACTGAATGTCATGCTTCCACTTGCAGATCATCCTCTTGAAGTTTTTTCACTGCAAGGGGTCGCTTTTATTCTGGATCCGACACTGGCACTCGATGTTCCCACCGAGGGGCCAGATATCTCTATTACAATATTTGTTCCTTCTTCAAAGAACCACATAATTTTTGCCTCAAGAGGTATTCATCCGCATCCGGGTTGGTACAGGAATATCACCAAAGGAAGCAGCCTCACTTTCAGGGATGATGGCTACATTGTGACCATCACCCGCGCTAAGGATATAGATATCGCAGTCATCACAACTGCGCCGGAATCCTATGTAATCAACCATGTAAACCACTTCGCCAGAATTTTCATACCTCTGGGCCTGTTTTTCGCAGGCCTTCTGGTTTGGGCGGTAACTCATGTATCGCGAATTCGTTTATCTTTGCCTTCTGTTCTTCAGGGTGCTGCAAAACGCAAAGAATTTTTTGTTGAGTATCAGCCAATTGTCGAATTAGCTACTGGGCGCTGGATCGGGGCCGAAGCATTGGTACGCTGGCAACGAAGCGGTCGGATTGTGCGGCCCGACTACTTTATTCCGATTGCAGAAGAAAGCGGCGTGATTACAGAGATAACAGCATGTGTAATTGAAATCGTTGCGGCTGATTTGCCTGCACTTTTAAAAACCTCTCCCGATTTTTTGGTTGCAATCAATCTTTCAGCGAATGACCTTCGATCCGCGAAGACTGTTGAAATGCTCAAGTGCCTGCTCAAGCGCGGGTTTATTCAGCCAGTAAATATTAAAGTTGAAGCGACAGAGCGAGGATTTCTACAGGGCGTCGACACGCGAGATATTCTGGCCTCTATCCGCGAACTCGGAATAGAAATTGCTATCGATGATTTCGGAACCGGATATTCCAGTCTTTCCTGTTTGCAAACTCTGGGGCTGGATGCATTGAAAATCGATAAATCATTTGTCGACACCATTGAGACCGACGGCGCAACCAGCAATGTTGTGTCTCACATAATCAGCATGGCGCATTCATTGAATCTGATTATGGTGGCCGAAGGCGTTGAAACGGAAGCCCAGGCACAATTTTTGAAAAAGGGTGGGGTGCCTTTCGCGCAAGGTTGGTTTTATGCAAAGCCGATGAGCTTCCCCAAGCTCTGTGAAGGTTGCGCAATTTACGGTGTCATCAAGGATCAGGATGTTTCTAGTCGGCCCAACTAGCAGATAAAGAATTTAATCTGCAAGCTATCGGATGAGTTTCAGTAATTCATCTTTGGGAACGGGGCGGCTGAAGAGGAAGCCCTGATAGGCGTCGCAATTATTTGCGGCAAGAAATTCTTTCTGCGCTTGAGTTTCGACGCCTTCGGCAATCACTCGCAGGCCGAGGCTGTGCGCGAGCGAGATGATGGCCTGAACGATGGCGCGGTCATCAGGATCTTCAACAATGTCGCGTACAAAGCTACGGTCAATCTTAATCTGGTCCAAGGGCAAGCGCTTGAGATAGGAGAGCGACGAATAGCCGATGCCGAAATCATCAATCGAAAAGCGGATGCCGATGTCCTTCAGCGTCTTCATGGTCTGAATCGCGTTATCGAAATTTTTCAGCAGCAGGCTCTCGGTCAATTCAAAGATGAGCCAGTCCGCGCTGGCGCCGCTTTTTTCGAGCGCGAATTTAACTTCATTGATGAAGTCGGAATGATGGAACTGGCGCGCACTGATGTTGATGGAGAGGCGCAGCTGTTTTGCTTTTGGCTCGCGTGCCATGGAGGCAAGCATATTGCAGACTGATTGCAGCACCCAGAAGCCGATGGGAACAATCAGACCGCTGTCTTCAGCGACGGGGATGAACGTGTCGGGAGGAATGATGGCCTGTCCGGGCGGCTGCCAGCGCAACAGAGCTTCGGCCGCAACAATGTTACCGCTGCGGTCCACCTGCGACTGGTAGTGGAGAATGAATTCATCATTGGCCAGAGCTTTGCGCAGGCCGGTCTCTATTTTTGCACGGCCATCCACCAACGCCTGCATGGTGGGGCTGTAGAAACGGATTGCGTTGCGACCGGCATCTTTGGCTTGATACAGCGCGAGGTCCGCCTGCCGCAACAGCGCATCGGTCGTGTCTGTATGGCCGCGGAATAATGTGACACCGATGCTGGGTGTGGTGTAGTGCATGTTGCTGTTGAGCGAAATTGGTTTTGAAATCGCTGCGCGGATTTTTTCTGCAATGCCTTCAGCTTTTGTGGCTGCGGAATTCTGGTCGCTGCCGAGCGCTTCCAGCAGCACGACGAATTCATCGCCGCCGAGTCGAGCGGCAGAATCGCATTCACGCAAAGTTTCGCCGAGACGCCGGGCTACGGCAATCAACAACTGATCGCCAACGTCATGGCCGCGAGTATCGTTCAGCGTTTTGAAGTCATCCAAATCGAGCAGCAGCAGTGCGCCAAATTGATGCTCGCGCACGCTGTTGACTTGCGCATGATTCAATCGGTCCAGCAGCAGTCTGCGATTGGGCAGGCCGGTCAACGGATCATAGAAGGCGAGCTCGATAATTTTCCGTTCAGCTTCTT
>CAIZGA010000113.1 GCA_903932385.1 uncultured Acidobacteriota bacterium | reverse complement strand
TGCAGGAGGCGTATTCGCATTCCAGTCGAGCGGTATGGCGACAATCTCTGACAGTTGGCGCGGCGGCTTTGTTTGCCACGATCAGCCTGAGCTACTTTGTTTGGCAGAATGGAGGGCGCCACGATGTGTCTGTTCAGCAGACACCTGTGGCGACCACATCAGTCGGCATGAGAGGGAAGTCCCCGACCTCAGTCGTTGAGCGGGATGTGTCTGTTCAGGAGACACCTCTTGCTACAGCGTCGATTGATGCGAGAGAGGAACCCCAGATTACAGTCGCTGTCCCGCATGCAAATCCTTCGGGTGATTTCATACTGGCGTCTCAGGCACAGGCTTATATCGGTAAGTACAAACAAGTTTGCGGCCATATCGCCGGATCGAAGGAACTCCCGGCAGGCTTCTTTATCAATTTTGATAGACCCTACCCAAACGCAGTGATGACCGCCGTTATTTGGCACCAAGCTATCAACAGAATTGGACCTTTGCAACTGGTGGAGAACCAACAAGTGTGCATTTCAGGCGTGATTCAGTCATACCTTGGCAAACCACAAATCGAGATCGAACGCCGTGAACAAATTTTGCCGTAATGCTCGTTCCCTGCTGCCCTTAACCTTCGCGTTGCTTATCGGGTTAAGTGCAGCACCTCATCACTCGCTGGCCGAAGAGCAAATCGAGGCACTGCGCGCTCCTTTCCACGTGGGCGAGAGCGTCCTCGCGTGCGGGACGGTGGCACAGGTAAGCGCCCGTTCTGAGGTCACTTACATCAACCTAGATCGACCATACCCGCAACAAACACTTGCTCTGATAGTTTGGCAGAGCAATTTGTCTGCGTACGAAAGTCGGTTTGGAAAACTGTCAACGCTTCAAGGTAAACGTGTTTGTGCGTTGGGCATGATCGAGCAATACCAAAACCGTCTTCAGGTAATAATGAAAAATCCTCAGTTCCTGCGTCTAATGAGGTCGTAGCAATTGGTCGCGCTGCCCCCGACCAGAAACGAGGACATGCCCAGTCCTTTGGACTCGAACCTGCCGCCCAAGCGCTCGGTAGCTCGCGCCCCTCAACGTCGATCTGCGCGTCGTGAGATTGGACGAGTTTCGCGCCCATCATTGGTTCCAAGTGGCTAGCACCGCCTCCGCCGCCGCCGGGTCTTGTTCGATCCGGTAGACCGTCTGGCGGCTCAGATCGGCGGCTTTTGCGATAACGCTCACGCCCTGATGCTGGTCGAGCATCCCGAGAACAATGTCGAATTGCTCGCGGGTATATGAGGGCTTTCGGCCTTTGTACCTTATTTCGGGCTGCTGTTTTGCATGGGCAATCCCAGCTTTCTGGGCAGCCTTGGTAGCTTCCGCCTGTGCCTGCGCTGTCGCAGCCATGAATGCGATCATCGCATCTCGGACGGCCTTCTGGATTGGATCGGTGGTTGCCCCGTCGAATACCATCGAGTTGATGACGGTCTTCACGATGACCCCTTCATTCATCAGATGGCGGATGGTGCCGGTAGCGTCGTCGTAGTTTCTGCCAAGTCTGTCCACCCAGCGGCAAAGTACGACATCCCCGGCTCGAACCTTGTCCAGCAACCGCCGACCGCCGGGTCGATCTGCCAGCTTCGTGGTGACGCCGGAAACGCCGTGGTCCGCGATTACCTCGTCTATCTGGAACCCGGTAGCTTCGGCATGGGACTTCTGATGGTCGAGGGTCTGGGCGGCGTCGGAGACGCGGGCATACAAGAATGTTCGCATTGGAAGCCGCCTTCGTCCGTTAGGGTAGTGTCCGTATATATTGCTGTTCGTTGATGATTTGCAACCCTTACGGACACGGTTGGACGACAATTTTGATTGTAGGCAGGGGTATACCCCAACGGACAAAAGAAGAAACTCTGTGAACCAGTGATTTGGTCCCAGTCGGAACCGATTGGAAATATCTCTCGGGACTGAGCCGGTGGACACTGGTGGTCGAGGGCGCAGTCCCATCAGAGACGGCGTGGAACCTCTCTATCGTCGCCAAATGCTTAAACTACCTTGAAAAATCACTGGCACCAATTATACCATCGCTATGTAAATCCATTTAAGTAACACCCGGCCAAAATGGCTTACCTCTGAGGAGGTGACCATGCGCCTGTATGATCGTATCCCATTTACCGAGGCTCCGGCCCGCTCGCCGCTACCACCGAAGGTGTTGTTAACGGGGGGCCTCTTGATGTTGGTCGGCGCCATTATTGCCTGTGCGCTGCTGGTCGGGGCATTGTAATGTGACATCCGCCGTCCCCGCATAGACTGGAAGCACCGCCGCGAGCGCGTCGTGGTATTTGACCGACCGACCACTTGGGCAAAGGTATGCGCTCGAATCGATAGGCGTGCGAGATTAGCCGAAATACCTCAGCCGTCGAATAGACCGACCCAACCAGTCCCGCGATCTGCAACTCGCAACGAATCTTATTGCGATTACGGATGGGAGTTCGGCAGAATGACGAGGTAGGCAATGAGAGGTGGTGATGCTGCATGTTATCCGGGAAGACGCACGCCAGCCCGAGATTTCGGAGCTTATCGAGTACTCTGACGCCTATTCGGCCTCGCGGTATCCCGAGGAGTGTCGCTATCCCGTTGATGTAATCTTTCTGGCACGACCCGAGGTCCGCTTTTTCGTTGCTCGCTTCGATGGGGTGGCAGGCGGTTGTGGTGCTGCCGTGCTCGGCGCCGATCACACGGCAGAACTGAAGCGGTTTATCGTGCGTCCAGATGCACGGGGAAAAGTTATCGGATTCAACTTATTGAATGCGATAGAGGCAGCCGTGGCGCATGAGCGTATCAGCACCGTGTTGCTGGAAACCGGCCCCCAAAGTCTGGAAGCGTTGGGCCTCTAC
>CAIZGA010000112.1 GCA_903932385.1 uncultured Acidobacteriota bacterium | reverse complement strand
GTGATGTTCTCCGGCGCGTTCATCGTGATTATGGTTGTGGCCGTCAATGCGTTGGCGATGTCGGTGCTGCCGGTCCATCCGGTGAAGTAGTATCCGGCGGCCGGAGTGGCGGTGATGGTCGGCGTTGAAGCGGCGTTATAGTAGCTGCCGGTGGTGGGCGAAACAGTGCCGTAGCTCGCGTTGTTTGCAGCGATGTTCAGCTGATACTGCGTGGTGAAGTCGGCTGTGTACGTGGTTGTGCTGTAGTTGGCCGTCACGTTGTCAGTGAGTGCCGTAGTGCTGTCGGACCACTGGCTGAAGACATACTGCGTGCCGGTGGTGCCGGCCTGCGGTGAGGTGGTGGTGAGGGTGTGCGCGGTGTTGCTGACGGTGGACCAGGTCGGCGTCTGCGCGGTGGTGTAGGCCGTGCCGTCGATGGAGAAGCTGAGGCCGGCGGGCGAGGTGCCGATGGTGGGCGTGACATTGGTGGCCTGGCCCTGACCGGAAAGTGATGCGAGGATCTGTATAGTGCCGGCGCTATTGAGGTTGTTGTCCGTCAGCACGATATTGCCGGAGTTGGTGCCCACGGCGGTCGGCTCAAATTCAACCGAATAGACACAGGTGCCGCCGGATAAGATTGTCGCGGCACTGTCACTGGAATCAATATTCGGGCAGGTGGAGCTGTTGGCGAAAATGAATCCTGACGGCGGGTTGGCGTTGTTCGCGCCGACGGCTGGCACCGAAGCCGTCAAAGTTTCATTGCCGATGTTGTTGAGTACCAGATTGTATTGGCCGTCGAGGTTGTCCACACTGCCGACGTTTGTGGTGGTGGTGAAAGTCTTGGAGGGTGCGGAGGTACGAGAAATCTCCACTACCGTACTGGTGCTGTTGTCAGAGACGTAGAGATTTCCCTGACCATCGAGCGTAACGTTATCGGGGGTTTCGAATCCTGTAACCAGTACGTTTACGCACGAAGAGGAAGCACAGCCTGCGGGCATTTCTTTTAACGTCGTACTGCCTGTATCCGCGACGTAGATGTTACCGCTGGCATCCACCGCAACACCCTCGGGCGTTAAGAAGTCGCCGCCCAATGTGACTACGCAACTGGAATTATTTGCACCGTTGATGCAGGAGACCGGAATTTCTTTGACTGCATTATTAGTAACGTCAGCAACGTAAACATTGCCGGTGGAGTCCACGGCGATGCCCAATGGCCCGTTGAAACCGCCGCCCAGCGAATTCGCTGTAGAGCAAGTAGCGATGTTGGAGCTGGTGAGGCAGCTCGCGGGGACTTCCTTTACAGTGCTATTGAAGTGATTGGTGAAGTAGAGATTACCGCTGCCATCCATCGCAACACCCCACGGGTCCGTGATGATATTGCTCAGGGTGATAACGCAAGCGGAAGATGTGCAGCCAACTGGAATCTGCTTCAGTTTGTTGTTGACATTGTCTGCAACGTAAACGTTGCCGGCACCATCCACCGCAACGCCGCCGGGCTGGTCAAAACCGCCACCCAGTGAAGATACACAGGTGGAAGATGTGCAGCCTGCAGGAATCTTCTCTATCGCATTAACACTGTCGAAATCAGCGACATAAATGTTGCCGGACGCATCCGATGCCAAACCGATAGGTGCGTAGAGGCCACCACCAATTGCACTGGGGTTGATTGGTGAATTGATGACGAGTTGCGGGCCGATGCCGATGCCGAAGATGGGGGTATTGATGATGTTGCTGGTGGTGGTGGTGCTGACCAGCTGCACGGCACCGGAGCGGAGGCCGGCGGTGGTGGGCTTGAACTGAACGGTGATGTTGCAGGTTGCGCCCAGGGTGTAGGGAGTTGCGGTAGCGCAGGCACCGGAGGCCTGGGTGGTGGTGAGAAAGTCTTTATTGCTGGCACCGAGGGTGAGGAAGTTGATGGAGGTGATTTCGCCGGCTGTGGTGACGGTGTAGTTGAGGACGATGCTGGAGCCGGTGGAGCCTACCAGAGCAGAGTAGGTGTTGCCGGAGACGGGCTCAATCTCAACGACGTTGTTGCCATCGGTATTGGCGACGTAGATGTTCTGGCTACGGTCGACAGCGATGCCCAGAGGGAAGTAGAGGTTGCTACCCAGAGAGGTGCAATCGGAAGAGCTGGTGCAGGTAAGGTCAGAGGCCAGAACCTTCTGGACGCGGTTGTGTCCAGTGTCGAGGATATAGACATTGCCGCTGGTATCGACAGTTACGTTATAAGGCAGGCTGAGACTGGAACCAACATCGGTGCAGTCGCCGGAGGTGCTGCAGGCGAGGTCGGTGACGGGAATGCGTACGACTTTGCTGTGACCGGTGTCGGCGACATAGACATTGCCGGAGGCATCGACGGCGACGCCGGTAGGAGCATAGGAGAAACTGGCCCCGGCACCAATGGCTGTGCAATCCGTGTTAGTGCAGCTGAGGTCTGTGGAGGGAATTCTGATGATGTTTCCGGTTGCTCCATTGGCCACATAGATGTTGCCGCTGGCATCCACGGCCATGCCGGTGGCATTGCCGATGGGACTGTTGTTGCCATGGGCGAGTGTCTGGCATTGATTGTTGGAGCAGGTGAGGTCCGATTGTGGAATTTCATAAATCGCAGTGACGCTATACGGCTGCATGTAGAGGTTGTCATTCTTATCGAATGCCAGCGCCTCCACCTGGCCCTGCATGTAGTTTTTGCCGACAGAGAAGCAGTCTGAGGCAACCGCGCATGTCAGATCGTTGTAGGGATAAAAGGTAACGGTATTGCTGTTGGTGTTGGAAACAACCACGTCACCCTTGCTATCCACGGCAACGGCGTAAGGCGCGTTGAGGCCGGAGGCAACGGTGCCCTGGATGCTGGTGAGCTGGGCGTTGAGCGGCACGCCGTTGGCATGGAGATTGGGCGGAGCCAGGAGCATGGTCATGAACAAGGCGAAAGACACTGCGGCCAGGGTGCGTACAGAGCGCCGCGAAGGGTCAGCGGAGGCAAAGTTTGCGGGGGTGGAAACTGGCTGGCTGGTGCTAGAAGTGAAAAGAGCGCAGAGGGCCTTGGAAATGAATGTAATCATGACGAGAAATTGCTCCTGAGAGTTGTAACTGAAGGTGAAACAGTCTGGTTATTAAGCCAGAACTATGCGTGAGCGCAACGTGATGGCTTGTTATTGAACAACTTTGGCAAAAGTCTGGTTACAGCGGTACAGAAATGTTTTGGGTACAGATGAACCTGCGGTGCGAACAACTTACGGCAAACTTCTGAAGGAGAGATGCAGTAGAGAAGCGAAGCTGATCAAAGACAGCAAGTGCACTGCCTGCCAAATTGGCAGAATTGTTGGTTGTCGAACTTAAGTATTTACCACGGTAACAAGAATAGAGAGGAGATAAGTAGAGAAAAATGCAGTGAAGAATCTCAAATCAATACAAATATTGATGCAAGATGAATATTTGCATAGATAGTGATGCAAGTTGCAGCAAAGTTGTGACAAAGGGTGCCGACACTGTGTGCAGGTTTGGGAATTGGAAGATTAAGGTATGGCTCTGCTAGAGTTTCGATACTGAAAATTTTGAACGGAGATCATGCATGAAGCGCAGGGACATCTTGAAGGGGACATTGTTTGGCGCGGCGCTGACCGGGCTGGAAGTGACGATGATTGGCCAGGCGGGGGCGCAGGTGCCGACGCCGGGCGACGACAAAGCGAGTGAAGGGGCCGAGGCGAAGTGGACCCGCATGGGCGAGATGGTGCTGGAGCATCAGGCCGTGGGCAAGCCGCACACGGGCAAGGTGCTGGCGGCCATCCAACCGCATGGAGATGACGTGCCGTTGTTTGCCGGGGGCACGGTGGCGAAGCTGATCAAAGAGGGATACACCGGCTACATGATCCGCACGACGAATGACGAGATGACCGGACCGGGGACGCGGCAGGAAGGCGCGCTGCACAACGAGCAGGACAATGATGCGGTGACGAAGGCGCTGGGGTTGAAGAAGGCGTACAACATGGCGTACCGGAACCATCGGCTGGATGAAATGTCGGTGCAGGATTTTCGCGGGCAGTTGATCTTGCTGATCCGGCTGCTGAAGATTGACACGATCTTCAGCTACGACCACTGGAGTTTGTACGAAGAGAACCCCGACCACTATGTGACGGCGGCGGTGGTGGAGTCTGCGAGTTGGATGGCGGCAATGGGGAAAGATTATCCGGAGCAACTGGAGGCGGGACTGACAGCGCACGGTGTGAAGGAAAAATATTATTACGCGCGCGGACCGCAGATTGCGAACCGTGTGGTGGACATCAGCGGAAGCATCAAGGAGAAGGTGGCGTCGATACGCGCGATTGCGACGCAGGGGCCGGGCGGAGACAACGGGGCGCGGCTGCGGAAGCAACTGGCGGAGAAAAAACTGCGTCTGCCGATATTGGGCGATGACGATGAGAGCGCGAACGCCGGATATATCGAGAACATTGTGCTGGATGCGAACTCGATGTATTTGCGGGGGACACCGTCGGACCGCGAGATTGGCCGCGCATATGGATTTGAGTGGGCGGAGCGCTTCCGCTATATTGGGCCGCAACATAATCTGATGGATGAATACATCAAGAAAAACGCAGTGGCACTATAGCTGTAGAGAACGTAATGCAGCATGGCTTTTCCACCTGAAAGGAGGGAGAAGACATGGTCGAGTTTTTAATTATTGTGGCGTTTCTCGCGTTGCTGTTGATTCCAGCGATTGTGGGGCACCGTGCGTATACGGGCGGCGAAGCGAAGCCGGAGAAGAAGCCGCGGCGGAAATAATTCACCACGAAAAATAAATCAGTGGATGAGTTTGTTGGTGCGGCCGTCGATGATGGTGACATCGTCGCTGAGGCGGTTGGCGAGATAGACCTTGTTGCTGACGGCGTTGACGGCGATGGACCAGGGTGCGTTGCCGGCGGCGATGGTGGCAGCGACGGTATTGGTGCGGCCGTTGATGGCGGTGACGCTGTTGCCATGCGTGTTGGCCACGTAAATCATATTGGTGCGCGGATTGATGGCGAGGGCTTGCGGCCAGGCGCCGACGGGGATGGTGGCGAGGACGGCGTTGGTTTCGCCGGAGAGAACGGTGACGTCGTTCGAGTCATAGTTAAGAACGTAGACGCGGTTGGTGATGGGATTGACGGCGACCGCGACGGGAACTTTGCCGACATCGACGGTGGTCTTGCGTGAAGTGGCAAGGTCAATGACGGTGACGGCGTTGCTGCCGGAGAGCGGGAGATAGAGCTTGCCGGTCTTCTGGTTGATGGCCACTTCCCAGAGATGAATGTCGGTGGGGATGGTGGAGATGGTGTTGTCGTTACCGTTGACGACGGTGACGCTGTGGTCTTCGTATCCAACGAGAAAAATTTTATTGTGCGCGGTGTCAATGGTGATGGCATTGCCTTCAGCGCCGGCGTGGAACGTGGTGGGCGTGTTGGTGGCCCCGTCGATGACGACGGCGTTGCCGCGACTGAAGCTGCTGGAGACGTAGAGCTTGTTGGTGACGGGATTGATGGAGAGCAGGCTGGCGCGGGGGACGTCGATGGTGGTGGTGACGGCGTCTGTGTGGCCGTCGACCACGGAGATGGATCCGGTGCCGCCGCGATTGACGACATAAATTTTATTGGTGACGGGATTGACGGCGACGGATTTTGCGTCGGGGCCGACATTAACGACTTTGACGGCATTGGTAACGCCGTTGATGACGCTGAGGGTGCCGTTCTCCGGGCTGACGGCGTAGACCTTGTTGGTCTTCGCGTTGACGACGACACCGTGGGGCGAGTCAATCGTGCCGACTTGCGCGGCGGCAGTGGCGGCGAAGAGTGCGGAGAACGAGAGAAGGCCGACGAAACGGTGGAATGCCATGTGGGCTCCAATGCAGAATGAATGCCAGTCAAAAATACAGGATTGATGGTGCGATGAGCCAATCTTTAAAAGCAGGGGTTAGGGACCAGGGGCTAGAGGTTAGCAAGGCAACAGCAAATGCAACGGCAGAAGCAGATTCTTTTGCTGCAGAGTGGCGGAAGAAAAGAAATGCTTGCCGAGGGGAGTGGCAATTGAGTAAGGTTGGCGACGGAGCGAAAGAAAATCATTAGCGCAGGAAACGCAGCGCGGGAGAGCGACGGGCGGGAATGAAAACGAAGATTGCAGTTTTTCTGATGGCGGTGATGGCGTGGGGAATGGCGATGGGGCAGGGGTCGCTGGCGCCGACGCCGGCCGCGCACCCGAAGGTGGTGATTTTTTATTCGGTGGGGATTGAGTACGACCATCTGCTGTTTGCGCAACAGGCGCTGCAGTTTTTTACCGCCAATGCGAACAAGGACAAATACACGCTGGTGGCGACGACAGACTGGAACCAGTTGAATGATGAGTTTCTGAAAGATGTAAAGGTGATGGTGTGGCTGGACGACGAGGTGCATTCGCAGGCGCAACGCGATGCCTTTGAAAAATATATGGAGGGCGGCGGTGCGTGGCTGGGATTTCATGTCTCGGCGTATAACGACCGCAGTTCGAAGTGGACCTGGTTCCGCAGCTTTCTGGGTGGCGGCGCGTTTGGGCTGAACAACTGGCCACCGCTGCCGGCGAAGCTGGTGGTGGAGGACACGACTTCTCCGGTGACGAAGCGGCTGCCGCAGAGTTTTGAAGCGCCGTCGAACGAGTGGTATTCGTGGACGCCGAGCCCGCGGCTGGACCCGAATGTAAAGGTGCTGATCTCGCTGGACAAATCGAATTTCCCGATTGGGATTAAAGATGTGATTCCGCCGACCGACGTGCCGGTGGTGTGGACGAACACGAAATACAAAATGCTGTATCTAAATATGGGACACGGCGACAAGATATTTACGAGCGATGAGCAGAAGAACCTGATTGAAGACGGGCTTCAGTGGTTGTTGAGCCGACAGCAAACCGCCACGGGAAAATGATGTGAGAGCGGTACATGCGATTTGCTGGCGGTGAAACATGCCGTATGATGGACGAGTTTGTACATGCCGTAATGCGTTGGAATGCGGTAAGGAACGATGCGTGCCGCGGCAAGAAAGTACGTCTGCATGACTTGGAAGTTCTGTAAAGATTTCTGCCTGGGTTCGACAATCTTTTTGATGGCTGCGACGAGCGGCTACGGTGTGGCACAGACGTGCGGCGCGGACGAGGCGCAGACGATTGCGACGGTGCGTCCGCAGGTGACGAACAGCAGCGTGGCGGTGCCATGCGGCAGTTTGCAGTTTGAGAACGGCGTGACGGAGACCGGCAACACTGGCACGCGCACCTACGACATGACCGAGACGATGGTGCGATGGGGCGTCTACAAAAAAACCGAGCTGAATTTTATTGTGCCGAGTTACTACAAGAACGCGGTGACGGCGACGGGATCGGCAAGCGGTGCGGGCGACGTGACGGTCGGCATAAAGCAGCAGTTCAAGCAATGGCATGGCGTGGATTATTCGGTGGCGCCGTTTGTGAGTTTGCCGAGCGGGTCGAGCGCGATTACAAGCCACGGGTATGACGGCGGCGTGCAGATGCCGTGGTCGCGCGTGATGAGCAAAAACTGGACGGCAAATGGAATGCTGGCGGTGAGTTGGCCGACGGTGGCGGCGCGGCACAATGCGACCGGCGTGGTGACGCTGTACATGGACCGGCAGCTGACGAAGACGATTGACGGCTGGTTTGAATATGCGGGCATCATCGCGCAGCGCGGGGGAACGCAGAATATTGCGGACTTCGGGCTGGGCTATCATCCGACACCGCACCAGCAGATTGATGTTCGTTACGGCCGAGGGATGTCTGCAGCGGCACCGGATTATTTTGTGGGCGCGGGATATTCGGTTCGGTTTCAGGTTTATCGCGCGAAGAAAAAATAAATCAAAAACTGATGCTGATGATGCGGATACCGCTGTGCAGCCGTGCGCGGGTGTGTGCGGGTAGAATCGTGTTTGCATGGCGAATGAGGCGAAGGAAATTTCGACGACGGCAAAGGGCGGGCGGCTGAACTGGCTGCGGCCGTCGCATGAGCACACGGCGTTTTCTGCAACGCTGCTGCTGATGACTTCGACGGTGCTGTCGCGGATTATCGGGCTGGTGCGCGATATGTACATCGCGGCCACATTCGGCGCGGGTGTGAACACCGATGCGTACAACGTGGCGTTTTATCTGCCGGAGTGGATTAATTATTTTCTGGTGGGAGGCGCGGCTTCGATTGCGTTTGTGACGATCCTGAGCCGCTACCATGAACGCGGCGAGCACGAGGAAGGCGAGCGCGCACTCAGCATCATCCTGAACATGATGCTGGTGGTGATGGGCACGGCGATTGTGGCGGCGGAGTTTCTGGCACCGTGGTACACGCGGATTTATTTTGCGCCGGGGTCGGTGCAGTCGGTGCTATGCACGCAGATGACGCGGATATTGCTGCCGGCGCAGTTGTTCTTTTTTGCCGGCGGCGTGCTGGCGAGCGTGCTGCTGGTGCGGAAACAATTTTCCTACCAGGCGGTGACGCCGCTGATTTACAACGTGGGCATCATTGTGGGCGGCGTGTTGTTGGGCCGCGCGATGGGCATCCAGTCATTGGCGCTGGGTGCGCTGGGCGGCGCGATTGCCGGGCCGTTTCTGCTGAATGCGATTGGCGTGACGCGCGCGGGGATCCGCTACCGGCCGGTGCTGGATTTGAAGCATCCGGGGCTGCGCGAGTGGGTGCGGCTCTCTGTGCCGCTCATGCTGGGCGTGACCATCGTGACGATGGACACGTACATCCTGAGTTTTGTGGTGCGGCATTCGGTGGGCGCAATTTCACTGATTGGATATGCGAAGCGGTTGATTACGGCGCCGATTGCGATCCTGGGACAGACGGCGGGCGCGGCGTCGATGCCGTTTTTTGCGTCGCTGTATTCGCAGGGAAAATTTAAAGAGTTTGCGGCGAATGTGAATCGCGCGGTGTCGAAGGTGATTGCTGCGTCGCTGCTGCTGACTGCGTTGCTGACTTCGCTGGCGGTGCCGGCGATTGATTTGGTGTTGCGCCGGCGTGCATTCACGACAGGCGATGCGCGGGCGACGGCGGTATATTTCGGTATCTTCGCGTTGTCGCTGGCGTTGTGGTCGGCACAGGCGATTTATGCGCGGGCGTTTTATGCGGCGGGAGAAACGATGACGCCGATGGTGGCAGGAACAATTGTCACCGTGTTGTCGTTGCCGATTTATTTTGCGTTGTTCCAGTGGTTCGGGCTGAGCGGCGCGGCGTGGGCATCGAACGCGGCGATATTGGTACACACGATTGCGCTGGCGTTTCTGCTGCACCGGCGCGGTTGGGTGCGGATGTGGGGACGCGATGCGGGCGGACTGGAGTTCGGCGAAATTGGGCGCGCAGTGTTGGCGGCGGGAGTGGCGTTTGCGGCAGTGACTGCGTTGCTGCATTGGTCGGC
>CAIZGA010000111.1 GCA_903932385.1 uncultured Acidobacteriota bacterium | reverse complement strand
GGTACTTACGGATGCGGCACAGGTCTCGAAAAATACGACGCATCTTGTCGAACAAGTTCGGCAATCGCTGGGAAGACGGTTGGTACAGCCGCTGCTGGAGGCGGATGGCAGCCTTCGCGTGTTGGTGCTGGACCCGGCGTTGGAGGAAGAAGTATTAGGAACGTTTGATCCGGAGAGTGCGGCGCGGTCGTTGAGTGACGGCAGTCGCGCAGCGCAGGCGCCGGGAGGATTTTTGCGGCGGATTGTGGAGTCTGTGAAACGGCTAACCGGAAACGCCTCGGCGACGGCATTGCCCGTGCTGCTTTGTCCCAGTCCGGCACGCTATCACTTGCGGCGATGGCTGGAACCGTTTTTGCCCAAGGTGACGGTGTTATCGCCTTCGGAGATTCCACCGGAGATACGGGTCCGGTCGGCAGGGACGTTGGGGTAGCAGGAGCAATTGAGTAGAAAAGTTTTGCAACAAGAGGGAGAGCAGGATGGCGAGACGGGTTCCGAAGCAGAGAGAGATGGAAGCGGCGAGCGATGAAAGCCTGCTGGGCGGGCCGGAGGAATATGCCGGCGGCGAACTGGATGAGTTGGTGCTGGCGGAACTGGATCCAATAGCAGGCCTGGATGCGACTGCCGGTCTGGACACTGTGGAGTTGTCGTCCTTGGCTACAGAGCCGGTGAGCCTGGCTGGCATTGGCACGAAGTCTGGGAGCAATGATGGATTGAATTATGAACGCGAACAATTGCTGATGGATAATCTGCCGACGGTGCGATTTATTGCACGACGAATTCACGAGCGTTTACCGCAGCATGTGGAGTTGGAGGAACTCATCTCCGCGGGGATGCTGGGGCTGTTGGATGCGTGCCAGAAATTCGACACGAAGAAAAATGTGCAGTTCAAGAGCTACGCACAATTTCGTATACGCGGGGCGATTCTGGATTCGCTGCGAACGCTGGATTGGAGTCCGCGAGAGTTGAGGCGCAAGGGAAGGATGGTGGAGGAAGCGATCCGCAGCGTGACGGCGCGGCGTGGACGAGCGGCGCAGGAGCCGGAGATTGCTGAAGAACTGAATATGAGCCTGGTGGAGTATCAGCAACTGCTGGGTGAGTTGAAGGGACTGGAAATCGGCAGCCTGAATGCGGAGCGGTCGGAAGATACGGGTGAAGAGGAGATGGCGTTTATTCCGAATAGTCCGGAGGAGGATCCGCTGTTTCGCTGCCTGAAGGGTGAGATGCGGCAGTACCTGATTGATGCGATTGAGTCGCTGCCGGAGAAAGAGCGGCTGGTGGTGACTTTGTATTACTACGAGGAACTCACCATGAAAGAAATCGGGCTGACGCTGGGAGTGGTGGAGTCGCGGATTTCACAGATACATTCATCGGCGGTGTTGCATTTGCGGGCATCATTACAAGCGTTGGGCAGTAAAGCGGCGGCTGCCACTGCACAGAAAAATATGGCAATGAAACCGATGCGCGGCGGAATGACAGAAAAAATCCGACAGCAGGCGATGGCGAGGTAGGGATCGATGGAAAAGCAACTGCGGCAGGAAGATATTGATCAGCTGTTTGCCAATGCACGCAAGCGCGCCAGCACGGGCGGTGTGGCGGCGGCGGCGGATGAAACTATGGATACGCACGGCGGGCGGGTGGAAGCGTACAACTTCAGCCACGCCGGGCAGATCAACGCAGAGCAGATGCGGGCCATCAGCACGGTGAACGATATGTTTGCCCGCAACCTAACGCATAACCTGGGCGCGTGGTTGCGCACGGTGTTTATTGTGAATCTGGTGTCTGCAGAGCAGCTGACGTATTCGGAATTCTTAACGCGTGTGCCGGAGTTGAGTTATGTGTGTACGACACGGTTGGAACCATCGGGTGCATTGGCGGTATTGGAGTTGGATTTGACGCTGGCTTCGCCGGTGATTGACTTGCTGCTGGGCGGATTTGGTCGCGCGAGTTCTGTGCGCGAGTTGACGGAGATTGAAGAGTCGATACTGACGAGCGTGATGGAAATTATCTGCCGCGAGTTGAGTGTGGCATGGCAACCGGTGGGATTGACGGTGTTGTTTGAGAAGCGAGTGCCAGCGGTGCAGTCGTCACGCATTGCGCCGCTGACGGAAAAGATGCTGTGCGTGAGTTTTGAAATTCGCATGCCTGAGGCGCAGGGGATGCTGAACATATCTTTTCCGGCAGTGGTATCGAATCTGATTCTGCGGCGGCTGATGCGAATGGATGACAAGACGCGGCGGCGGCAGAAGGATTCACGCGCACGGATGATGCAGTTGTTGGGACAGACCAACACGGGCGCGAGCCTGCAGTTGCCAATGATGAGAATGTCGGCTGAAACGATTGCCAATCTGGAGCCGGGGCAGGTGTTGCGACTGCCGGTATCAAGCAGCACGCCGGCACAGTTTCGAGTTTCAGGGTTGAGTTTGTTTGAGGCGGTGGCGGTGCGTCGGGGCGATCATCGAGCGGCGAAGCTGACGACACTGCGCGAGTTCCGAAATGACACGGCAACTTCTCCACAGCAGAATCAACATGTCTAGGTAAAGCAGATGGGAAGGAATGACGATGAGTGAAGAGAGCATGGATGAGTTGCCGGAGATTGAGGCGGAAGTTACGCCTGTGGTCGAGTTGCCGGCGATGGCTATGGAAAGCGGCGAACAGAAAGTCCAACAGCTGCTGTTGGACATTGAACTGGATGCGAGCCTGCGATTTGGCGCGCGTGAAATGCCGCTGCGTGATGTTCTCTCGCTGGTGCCGGGCGATGTGGTGGAACTGGACCGGCATGTGAATGAACCTGCCGACCTGGTGGTAGGCGACAAGATTGTGGCGCGCGGCGAAGTGGTGCTGGTGGATGGCAACTTCGGCATGCGCATTACGGAAGTGGCGACTCCGCAACTGCGGTTGGAGAGCATACGTTGTCTATTTTAGATTTGAGTGAAGCGCGGGTGGATGATGTGCGGCTGAGCACGCGAGCGCAAGCGGCTGCACGCGAAGCAACGCTGGGTGGCGAGCGCAGAGGCAAGGGGTTGATGCCGGAGTGTGCGAATCCATCATGCAGTATGGGATGGACGCGGATACTGCGGCGGCGGGCGACGCCCATCTTTGAAGGCGAATGGATGTGCAGCGAGCACTGCATCCGCGAACGCGTGATGAAGATGCTGCGGCTGGAAACGCAGCCGGGAAAAGGGTACGAACCGCAGACTCCGCACCAACATCGTGTGCCACTGGGCCTTGTGCTGCTGGCGCAGGGATGGATTACACATCCGCAACTAAAGGCGGCGTTGGAAGCACAGCAGCGCAGCGGTCGCGGACGCATCGGCACATGGTTGATGAGTGAATACGGCCTGAAAGAAGAACGCATCACCAAGGCGTTGAGTTTGCAGTGGAGCTGCCCGGTGGTGACGGTGGAAGGATTTGAACCAATCCGCATGGCGATGGTGGCGCCGTCGTATTTTTCTGAACAGATTGGCGCGGTGCCGTTACGCATTGCGGGCGGAAAGATTTTGTATCTGGCGTTTGAAGATCACGTGGATGTCTCTGCCGCGATGGCGATTGAAAAAATGAGCGGTCTGCGGGTGGAGTGCGGACTGATGGATGGCAGTCACATCCAGCAGGCGCGACGGCGGCTGAGCAACGCGGCTTTTGCGCCGTTGAAGCAGCCAATAGTGGAAGACATGAATGCGTTGAGCGACGACATAGCGCGTCGGATAGAAAGCGCGCGGCCGTATGAGTCGCGCCTGGCGCGGGTGCATCAGCAGTTCTGGCTGCGGATGTGGCATCGCAGACCGGCGGAGGACCAGGTGGGCGATTTGCCGATTACTCCGAGTGCAGTGAGCGATGTGCTGTACACGCTGAACGGAGTAACGAACTAATCAGCGCTTCAAAGATAGCGTTAGGCGTTACGTTGGTGCGCTGCGGATGTATTGCGATATGCCAAGAGTGACGATACATCCTAAGCAGAGAGGTTCAGCAATGCAGGATGCGAGATTGTTGATTATTGATGATTCGTCTGTGATGCGAAAGATTATTGAACGGGCGATTCGGCAGATTGGGCTGGAGACAGCCGTCATCTTCGAAGCGGCGAACGGTAGTGAAGCGCTGGACGTATTGCGCAAAGAGACAGTGGATTTAATTCTGAGCGACATCAGCATGCCGGTGATGGATGGGCTGGAATTTCTGCGACAGAAAAAAGCATTGAAGCTTGCCGAAGGTGTACCGGTGGTGATGATAACCACCGAAGGCAGCGAGCATCATGTGATCGAAGCGCTGCAGGCGGGCGCGAACAACTACATCCGCAAACCGTTTACCACCGAACAGGTGAAGGAACGGGTGCTGCCGCTGCTGGCTGCATAGTAACTATCGAGGACCTGGACCGATGCCCGGAACAATCGCGACAAGCAGGATGGAGACGCTGGAGCACAACGCCATTG
>CAIZGA010000110.1 GCA_903932385.1 uncultured Acidobacteriota bacterium | reverse complement strand
GGTGAGGAAGACGACGATGACCAGGAAAACCGGCGCGATGAAGTTGACGATTTTATCCGCGGCGTAGGGGACGATGTCTTCTTTGGTGAGCGATTTGACGCCGTCGGCCAGCGGCTGCAATATGCCGAGCGGGCCGGTGCGGTTGGGGCCGATGCGGTTCTGGATGCGGCCGAGGCCTTTGCGTTCCAGCACCGTGGTGAGCGCGAAAAGTCCGGGGAAGAGACCGAGGATGGCGACGACGGGAAGCGCGGCGGCCACCAGCGGCTGAAGCATCAAAGGGGAGTGCGAGACCAGCCACTGGTCCAGCAGAACGAAAATCTGGTCGGCAGTCTGAACCGGTGTCATGCGCCTGTGCCTCCGCTGGTTTCAGGAGTTGGAGCGGGAGCAGCAACGACGGGGGCAGCGGCTGCTTTTGCAGCAGCGGCGGCAGCAGCGGCAGCGGCCTTGGCAGCGGCGGCTTCACGCTCGGCGGCCAAGCGGCCATCCACTTCTGCGGCGTCGGTGGGATGAATTTCGTGGAAGTATTCGTTCGGCTTGGCCAGTTGCTCGCGGTGCAGGACGAGCGAGTTGAAGCGCTCCTGCACGGCCATTTCAAATTCGTTGTTCATCTTGATGGCGTCAAAGGGGCAGACCTCGACACAGATCTGGCAGCTCATGCAGACGGAAATATCAATATCAAAGGCCTGCGGGTAGAACTGCATCTTGCCGACGGCATCGGGCTTCTTGTCCACGCTCTTGGTGATGTGGATGCACTTGGGCGGGCACTCTTTTTCGCAGATGAGACAGGAGACGCAACGCAAACCATCAAACGACTGGGTGCCGTCGTAGACGAGGAAGGGGAAGTTGCGCGCGGCCTCAATGCGTTCTGCGCGCTGCTCAGGATATTGAATGGTGGTGAGGCGCTCCTTCGACACAAAGCTGCCGAAGAAGTTACGCGCGGTTTCACCGAGACCCTGCAGGATTCCAAAGCCGAGCATTAGCGGTCCACCTCGCCAAGAACAATATCCACACTGCCAAGAATGGCGACGGCATCGGCCAGACGGCGGCCCAGACACATATCTTCAAGAACCGTGAGGTTGATGAGGCTGGGCGGACGGACACGATAGCGGTAGGGATTCGGCGTGCCGTCGCTGATGAGATAGAAACCGAGTTCGCCCTTGGGCGCTTCAATGCGGCCGTACGCCTCGCCGGGCTTGGGCTTGAAGTTGCGGACCTTGGTCTTGGGGTCCTGAATGGGGCCGGCGGGAATATTGCGCAGGGCCGCATCGAGAATCTTCAGTGATTCGTGCATCTCCAGCAGGCGAATCATCAGGCGGTCGTACACATCGCCGTGGTCGCCGAGCGGAACGCGGAAGTCGAAACGCGGGTAGACGCCGTAGCCATCCACTTTGCGGATGTCGTAATTGACGCCGCTGGCGCGCAGCATGGGGCCGGTGATGCCGGCGCTGATGGCGAGCTCTTTGGGAAGAACGCCAACGCCCTGGGTGCGGGCCATGAGAATTTCATTGCCGGTGAGCAGCGACTCAAACTCGGCCAGGAATTTGGGGAAACCGTCGATCACTTTGCGGACGGCAGCAAGCCACTCGGGTGTGGCGTCGACACGGCAACCGCCGAAGCGCATGTAGTTGCACATCATGCGGGCGCCGGAGATGGCTTCAAAAAGGTCGAGAACTTTTTCGCGCTCGCGGAAGGCGTACATCAGCGGCGTGCCGCTGGCGCCGAGGTCCTGCAGCAGGAAGCCGATGAGGCCGGCATGATTTTGCAGGCGGGTAAGCTCGGCCATGATGACGCGGAGATATTCGGCACGCTCGGGAACTTCAATGCCGGCGAGCTTTTCCACGCTGATGGCATAGGCCCAGTTGTTGGTCATGGAGCAGATGTAGTCGAGCCGGTCAGTGAAGGGCATGGAGCCGAGATAGCTCATCTTCTCGCCGAGCTTCTCGTGATTGCGATGCAGGTAGCCGAAGACCGGCTTGAGATGGACGACCTGTTCGCCGTCGAGCACCACATCCATACGGAAAACGCCGTGAGTGGAAGGGTGGTGCGGGCCCATGGAAACTTCGAGCAGTTCCGGTTCCCCGGCGTTATCGAGCGGCATGGGAATGGGGTTGGCAAGGCTCATTCGGCCACACTCCCTTCTGCAGCGGCGACTTCAACGACAGGGAGTTCGGTGCCGTCATCTTCTGCCGGTGGTGCATAGTCTTTGCGCATGGGATGGTCGGTAAATTCTTCCCACATCAGCAGGCGGCGGAGGTCATGATGGCCGGTGAAGACGATGCCGAAGAGGTCAAAAATTTCGCGTTCCTGAAAGTCGGTGCTGCGCCAGACGGCGGTCATCGAGGGCAGGGAAACATTGGCGACGCGGTCTGCAGTACGCATGCGGATGACCAGCGGGCCATGTTTGAGTTCCATGGAGAAGAGATGGTAGACGGCTTCCAGATAGCCGGGACGCAGGGTCTTGCGCGTCTCTTCCACTTCTTTTTCCACGCCGTCGACGAGGGTCTTCGTTTTGATCTTCTCGGTGATTTCCGTGTCGGGCCAGTCGACGCCGGTGGCATTGGAGCAGAAATCGAAGCGCAGGGTCGGCTCATCCCGCAGGAACTTGGCGAGGGCGATGGCATGTTCAGCCGGGAGCAGCAACGAGTGCTGGGCCGAGGGGCTGGGATTTTCCAGAAGCGTAATCTGCGCGCCGGGAACGGCGGTTTGCATGGCCTGCAGGATGGCGTTGATGTCGAGCGCGCTCATGAGGTCGCCTTCTCCGCCGGTGCGGGGGTAATCTGCACCAGTTGCGGGCGCGGGGCGATGCTGGCATTCATGGCCGGTTCCAGACCGTGCTGGCCGAAGGCGGGAATGTGAAATTCGCTGGGCTCGCTGGGCACGGTGAAGGAGGGGGCGCGAACGCCGGTGAGTTCCTGCTGCTGGATGCGACGCTGCAGCTCCATGAAGCCGTAGATGAGGGCTTCAGGGCGCGGCGGG
>CAIZGA010000109.1 GCA_903932385.1 uncultured Acidobacteriota bacterium | reverse complement strand
TCCCGAAGGCCGGGCGTTCAATCTTGGCGAAGTTCTGGTGGGTGGAAATAGCCGCAGTAAGTTGACTGTGACTACAAGTCTGCAGTCATTTGCATTGATTGTTACCGCAGAGCCGTACTTTGCCGTGCGTCAGCCCAGCAATGTAGTGGTGTTGGAAAATATTGTTCGCGACAACACCAAGGGAACCACGGTGGCCGTGAAGGCAACCTACACGCTGATGGAGCGCGACGGTTATCTGCCGACGGGCTACAAGTTTGACCCGCTGGTTATCAATCAGAAATTGCCGCTTGAATTCTTTGAAGCAAGAAATGCCATGCGCATTGCGAAGTCTGAAGGCGCAGACATGTTTGCCAGTGAAAGCTATCAACATGCTGCACAGTTGATGAGCACAGCAGACTCTTATGCTGTGAATAGTCCGTCAGACACGAAGCGGTTGATTGCTGCTTCGCGCGAAACTGTGCAGACGGCCGAGGACTCTCGCACAATCGCAGTGAAGAAGATGGATGACATACATCTGGCAGACGAACGCGCAGCTGCTGCGGATGCGCAGGCTGCAGCGCTGGCAAGAGTAAGCGATGAAGCCAACAAAAAACAGGAAGCACAGGCGGATTTGGCTGCGACTGAAGCGGCGTCGAAGGTAGCAATCAACGCTTCTCAGGCCCAGGCCGCAGAAGCCAATCGCAAAATGCAAGAGGCTCAGGCAGACACGCAAAAGGCAGAGACGGATGCGGCCGCGAACCAGGCGGCAGCAGCAGCCGCACTTACCGCCGCTGAAAGCGATAAAGCGATTCTGCGAGCACGCCTGATTGAACAGTTGAACGTGATCCTTATGACTCGCGATAGTGCGCGTGGCTTGATTATCAGCATGTCGGATGTGTTGTTTGATACGGGACGTTACACAATCAAACCCGGCGCGCGTGAAAAACTGGCGAAGGTGGCCGGAATTCTGCTGGCTTACCCGAGTCTGAACATTGCAGTCGGCGGATATACGGACAACGTTGGCAGCGATGCAACCAACCAGACGCTTTCAGAAAATCGTGCGGGATCGGTCCGCGATTATCTGTTGCACGAAGGTGTAGCGTCGGCTTCTGTAACGGCAACAGGTTTCGGCGATACATTGCCGGTGACTTCGAATGACAGCAGTGCTGGTCGCCAACAAAACCGTCGTGTGGAACTGGTTGTATCCGGCGATGCAATCGGAACAGCAGTAAACGCAACAATAGGCAGTGTGCGCTAAGCGCTAAGGATGCGGTTTCGCAAGCGAGTGAAATCGTATCAGAATTTGGCGGAACAATCTCTGCTTGAGGTTGTTCCGCAATTGAAACAAACGACCAACTTAATATATATGGAGTTCATATGTACGAAGCGATCATGATTCTGATTACATTTGTGGCCGTGTTTGCGCTAGTACCAAAATGGCGTCAGATTAAATCCTTACAAACAGTCATCAATGACGAAAACGATAAATCAAAAACTATAGACGAGAAAAATCAATCCATAGATGAAGAACACAGCGCACGTACCTTCTGGCAACGCTGATGGGAATATTCCATCAGCTCCGCACTGATGAGGCACAGCTGCCTGAAGATGTAGAGCGAACGCAGTGTGCGTCGAATACACCTCTGCTGCCATTGCCCACACGGATAGCATTCGTAGGAAACTATCTACCCAGGCAGTGTGGAATCGCGACGTTCACCACGGATTTATGCACAGCGCTGGCAAATGAATATGGCAGCGGACGATTGTTTGCAATCCCCGTCAATGATCCAGATTCCAGCTACGAATATCCGGAACAGGTACGTCTTGAGTTAGAACAGGATGAGTTGTCATCCTACGAACGTGCTGCCGAATTCTTGAATTTCAATGGCAACGATATCGTCTGCCTGCAGCACGAGTATGGTATCTTCGGCGGCCCGGCCGGCAGTCACATCCTGGCCCTGATTCGCAAACTGAAAATGCCGTTGGTGACGACGCTGCACACAGTGCTTCGCGATCCCGACGTGAATCAGCGCACCATACTGATGGAAATTGCACAACTCTCTGACCGCATGATTGTGATGAGCAAGCATGCCGCATCTTTGCTGAATGAAATCTACGATGTGCCATGCGAAAGGATCGACATCATTCCGCATGGCGTACCCGACCTGCCGTTTATGGACCCAAACTACTTCAAAGACATATTTCATACAGAAGGCATGTCTGTGATGTTGACGTTTGGTTTGCTATCGCCAAATAAGGGAATCGAAAATGTGATTCGAGCGATGCCGCATATTCTGAAGCAGCACCCAAATCTTGTTTATATTATTTCCGGAGCTACGCATCCTCATGTGCGTAGAAGTGAGGGCGAGAAGTATCGCGAAGAGTTGCAAGCCCTGGCAAGTGAGTGCGGCGTTGCGTCGCAGGTGCGATTCAATAATCGTTTCGTCAGCGACAAGGAACTGATTGAGCAAGTCGGCGCAGCGGACATCTATATAACTCCCTACCGGCATGAAGCACAGGTCGTTTCCGGCACGCTGGCCATTGCGCTAGGCGCAGGCAAAGCCATCATTTCCACGCCGTACTGGCATGCCAAAGAATTACTTGCGGATGGCAGAGGCGTGATTGTTCCATTCGATGATCCGGCGTCGCTAGCGGAAGCGGCCATCCGGTTGCTGGAAAATGACGCGGAGCGCCATGCGATGAGGAAGCGCGCGTATCTGTATTCGCGCAGCACGACATGGCAGAATACGGCACAGGCTTACATGAGCAGCTTCCAGCGCGCCAGAGTGGAGCGTATGCTGCGTCCACGCGCATCGCTGGCAGATACGTTTGCCGCGAAGAATACAGGCAGCTTGCCGGAATTGAACTTGTCGCACTTGAGCAAAATGACAGACGACACCGGCATACTGCAGCACGCCATATTTTCCGCACCGAATAATTCCGAAGGCTATACAACCGACGACAATGCACGTGCGCTAATCACAGCAACGATGCTGAGTGTGGCGAATCCAGCCGATGCACAGATTTATTCGAAAATGACGCATCGCTATTTGTCATTTTTATTGTTGGCATTTTCGCAGGAAAGCGGGCGGTTTAGGAATTTTCTTAGCTACAGCCGTCAGTGGCTGGAAGAGGTTGGGTCGGAAGACAGCCATGGACGCGCACTGTGGTCATTGGGCACAGTGCTTGGATATTCCGAAGACGCTGGTTTGCGAGGCGCTGCGGGGCGATTGTTTGAGGCTGCGATGCCGACGGTAAGTTCCTTCACCAGTCCGCGAGCGTGGGCTTTTTCGATTCTTGGATTGCAGAGTTATCTTGACTGGTTCCCCGGCGACAGGGTGATTGAGAGCGAGCGCAACCTGCTGGCAAATCGCTTGCTGCATATTTACGAAAGTTGCCGTGAAGCGCAGTGGCATTGGTATGAGAAAAGTCTTTCGTATTCGAATGCAAGGTTGCCGCAGGCGCTGCTGCTGGCTGGCTGGAGGAGCCGTAATGATCGCATGACGGCTGCAGCTTTGGAATCGCTGGTGTGGCTGACAGATCAACAGCATCGCGACAAGCGAGAACTCTACGTGCCGATTGGATCACGTGGTTTTTATACGCAGTACGGAGCCAAGGCGCGTTTCGATCAGCAACCGGTAGAGGCCTGCGCAACCATCTCTGCCTGCCTGCTTGCGTATGAGATTACGAAGGACAGGAAATGGCTGGAGGAGACATGGTTTACATTCCGCTGGTTTCTCGGGGAAAACGACTTGCAGATTCCACTGTACGATGCAGTTACAGGCGGTTGTAGAGATGGGCTTCACCCTGACCGCGTCAATGAAAATCAAGGCGCTGAATCGACACTTTCCTTCCTAATGGCGCTACTTGAGATGCAACAAACAGAAGCAGCCACAGCAGTTGAGTTGCAAGAAGAAAAGAGCGTTTCAAATTGCATCCAGTAGACCCTGAAATGCTAGAAATAATTCCCGTGGTAGATAGCCAGACCAACGCTGTACTCCATGATGACGAGCCGCTCTTTGTTCGCCACATGGCGAATCCAATTCTCAGCCGACACCACTGGCCGTATCCAATCAACAGCGTGTTTAATGCCGGAGTTGTAAAGCTTGCCGATGGCGACACACTCTTGCTATGTCGTGTTGAGGACAAACGAGGGCTGTCGCATTTATGTGCAGCGCGTTCCAGCAATGGAGTGGATGGATGGCGGATTGATCCACAGCCGACGATGATGGCGATGCCGCTGCAATACCCGGAAGAGCTGTGGGGCATAGAAGATCCACGAATCACCTACGTGCCGGAACTTGCGCAGTATGCGGTGGCCTATACATCCTTCGCCCGTGGCGGGCCGGGTGTATCGCTGGCGCTCACAAAAGATTTCAAAAGCTTTGAACGCTTTGGCGTGATCATGCCTCCGGAAGATAAGGATGCAGCGCTGTTGCCACGAAAGATTGGTGGCCGATGGGCATTGATTCATCGCCCGGTTACCACACTGGGCGCACATATCTGGATTTCATATTCTCCGGATTTGCAGCACTGGGGCAGCCACAAAATCATTCTTGAAGCGAGGCGAGGCGGATGGTGGGACGCCAATAAGATTGGACTCTGCTCGCCGCCGATTGAAACTGATCGCGGATGGCTTGCAATTTATCACGGCGTGCGCAATACCGCATCCGGCAGCATCTACCGGTTAGGTCTGGCGCTATTCGATCTCGATAAGCCGGATATTTGTCTGCAACGCGGCGACTCCTGGATGTTTGGTCCTGAAGCGCCGTACGAGCGTGGCGGAGATGTGAACGACGTGGTCTTTCCGTGCGGCCAAACCATCGGTACAGATGGCGACACCATTCATCTTTATTACGGCGCAGGCGATTCCTGCATGGCGCTCGCTACAGGCAGCATCCGCGCGTGCCTGCGATGGCTGGACAAACACTCCGATCCGGCAACGCAAGCCACCGCATAGAGAATCAGTTGAATTACGAGGGACACTGGGATGAGCTTTTCAGAAATAAACTGGCCGCATCGTTTACCGCAGTTGTTGTTGAGGCGGCAGTGTCCACTTTGCAGTTCTACCGAGTTCAAGGATGCAGTGCCGTATGCAATCGATGGGCTGCTCAGCATAATTGCATTACGTCCTGTTCGCTGCGTCAATTGTTGGCGGAGATATTACTGGGTGAGTGTGAAGGATGTTTTGTAAATAATCCGCAGCCTGTGCCTCGCCAAAATGCAATCCGGGCAGAAACCGGCGTACTCGTAACAGTTACGAGATCTTCTGGCAGCTACATATATATATCGATAAGTGCAAGAGCATGAGATGCAACTGTGTCCCGAGTATTGGAACGATGCTTCCGGGTGGCGCAGGTCTGCTAGCAATCCATGCGTACAAGTTATTTGACTAGCTCGATAATTTAGGCGGCTCGGTCGTAGCGATAGTGCAGACCGCCGAGCCTCGGCAAGGATACGACACTGCAGCCCACATCTGAAAGTTGCTTTGCTTCGTGGTCTGAAGGTGTTTGTTTCTCCTATGCTTTCACCTTCGCCAGAGCCGGCTGAGTGCAACCTAGAACACTCTATCTGCAACCGAGCATCGTGGTTTGGGATGCCTGCGCGATAGCACAGCCAACTGCTGACGCAGCGCTAGATTTTCAAGGACCAGATTGCTTCGAGAAGAAACCCGTCGAATAGGCAGGGAAAGGAACAGCCACAATCTGTCAGCCATGCCTGCGTTCTATCAAAAAGAATAATGACGAAAAGTCCCGAGAGGCACACTTAGGCTGCGAGAGGTATAGTTACACGGAATGTTGTACCCTGCTCCGCTGCGCTATCTACTGTCAGACTGGCATGATGCTGGTAGGCAATCCACTGGGCTATTGCCAACCCAAGGCCGCTGCCTTCTACCTGACTACGCGAAGGGTCTGCGCGATAAAAGCGATTGAAGATGTGG
>CAIZGA010000108.1 GCA_903932385.1 uncultured Acidobacteriota bacterium | reverse complement strand
TTGAGAATCTCACGTCCTAACCCCTAGACGATAGCGCCACACAATGCAGCAGAAGGAATGCGGGGTGCATTCAACTTCCGCGAACCACTATGGAGATGATACCAAATTTTGTGGCCGTAACTGACCCGCTGCGAAGCCGCGCAGAGCTAGAATCCCAGCTTGCGGACCTCGTCGTTGTAGTACTTGCGGTAGAGGATTTCCCACTCCTGGCTGCCTTCAAGAATGATCTTGCGCTGCGACTCAATCTTGCGACGGGCGGCGGCATCAATCTTCAACTCTTCAGCCAGCAGAAACTCCAACGCCTTGCGGGCCTCCTGGCGGACCATGTTGCGTTCCTCCAGAAAGTCGACCTCGTTGATTTCAGCGAGTGTGTCGGCGATGGTGTGCGCCAGTTTGTTGACCTTGTCGCGGGATATTCTCACAGCACCGCCTTGTACTTGCGCGCGAGTTCGTTCTTAACCTTCTTGAACATCTCTGGATAGCTGGCACCGCTGCGCCGCATGTCTTCCTGATAGGCATCCAGTATCATGCGGACCTCTTCGTTGATGCGGTCTTCGAGCTGCAACTCCTCCAGCACGGCATGGTTCACGCGTTCGGTCACCCGTTTTGTCTGGTCGGGATGAATCACGATGACCTTGGCGGCCTCAAGGCGTTTCAACACCTGGCGAGTCATGTACTCGACATAATCTTTTGAAAGAATCATCGTTAATAAATATAACGCAACCGGGACAGTGCCGTTGCCTTCAGCGAGATAGCAGCTAACGTTTGGGCTGGTGCGGACACTGGCTGTTGTTCAGGCAACTGTCGGCAATGCGGAGCCGTTCCACCGGTTTGCCGCCCACCAGATGCTCGTCCACAATCTGCTGCACGTCGCTCAACTGCACAAAACCGTACCAAACGCCTTCGGGATAGACGACCACAGTGGGCCCGTGTTCGCATTGGTCCAGGCAGCCGGACTCCTGCGCGCGAACGCGGCCTTTGAGGCCGGCGGCTTTCACTGCGTCCTTGAATGCGTCCTTTAGGGCGCGGCTGTTTTTGTGGCCGCAACTGGTGCGCGCGTCGATGTCGCGCTGGTTGGTGCAGATAAACATGTGGCGTTCAAAACCGGGCATGCAAGTTCTCCTACGTTCATGATACCCAGCCTTGGCGGGCGATTTTGCTTGCTATCGCGCACCGCAGCTTTTTGAGACAATAACGCTGACTATGCAAACCGACAACCTGCATTCCCTCAAAGACGACATGGTGGCATTCATCGCGGGCCATGGCCTGCGCCGTATGCACGGCCATGCAACGGAAAGCGTTCCCAGCATTCTTTTTGAAGAAGACCACGCCGACAGCTGGAAAGATTTTGTGGAACTGGCGAAGGCCTCCGGTGCGCAGTTCATCACCATGAGCGAAGTGGAACTGGAGAAGGCCGACCTGGAGTTGCTGATTGAAGAACTACAGGAACAGCACTTCCCCCACCCTGCCGATGAATCGCCATCGTTTGAAGACGCGCAGTCGCTGGTGCAACACGTGGGACAGATTGGCTTCATTCAGCTGGGATTCATCTATCAGGGCATTGTGATTCTGTATGAGGCCTCGACCGAATGGTATGACCATTACCAGATGCTGGTGGAGTCGCTCGGTTCGCTGGACGGCATCCTGATGGACGACGGCGACGATGACGAGACCGCCTGAAGATTTGCCCGCCAAGCCCGAAACTCACGCGACAAAAAAGCGCAGCCGATGGCAGTTGGCTTCGCCGGATGCAACCGCCGTCGATTCGCTGGCAAAGTCTGCCAATCTGCCGGAGCTGATTGCACGGCTGATGGTGACTCGCGGTGTAATGACGCAGCAGGCCGCGGTGACATTTCTGGCGCCGGACGTGACGCAACTGCATTCCCCCTTCCTGATGCTGGGCATGGAACGCGCGGTGGAGCGCATCTTTGCAGCAATTCAAGCCGGCGAAACCATTCTGGTTTACGGCGACTACGATGTGGACGGAACCACAGCCATCGTTCTACTGAAGACGGCGCTTGACCGCATCATTCAGCGGCTGGGCTCGAAGGCCAGCGTGCAATACCATGTGCCGCATCGCGTTCGTGAAGGCTACGGCATGCAGAGTGAAGTGGTGGCCAATGCCTTTGGCAACGGCGTGTCGCTGGTCATCAGCGTGGATACAGGCATCCGCGAACATGCTGTTGCAGATGCAGCGCGCAAGCTGGGGCTGGACCTGATTGTGACCGACCACCATCTCCCGGAGGAAGGCTTGTTGCCGGATGCGCTGGCGGTGTTGAATCCAAACCAGCCGGGGTGCGAATATCCGTGTAAGTGGCTGTGCGGTGCAGGCGTTGCCTTCAAACTGGCGCAGGCCCTGCTGATTCGAGCGGAGGAAGACGCGAAGTCGCTGGTAAAAGTGCTGGCGTCGTTTATGAAGATGCTGGCGATTGCCACCATTGCCGACTCGGTTCCACTGGCCGATGAGAACCGCGTGATTGCCAGTGTGGGCTTGCGTGAGTTGCGACAGCCGGTGCAGCCGGGGTTGCGTTCATTGATGGCGCTTGCAGAACTGGATCCGTCAAGGCGATTTACAGCGACTGATGTTGCCTTCCGTCTGGCTCCGCGGATTAATGCTGCGGGGCGAATGGACGATGCGCGCGAAGTGGTGGAGATGTTCCTGACCCGCGACGCTGGCCGAGCCAAAGAAATTGCCACCAAGCTGCATCGGCTGAACGATGAACGACGCGCCGCCGAAGCAGAGGCCCTGCGTGCCATTGAAATACGTCTGGCCGAGGATGCCACTCTGACCGACGCGCGATGCATGGTGCTGGATGGCGAAGGCTGGCATCGCGGTGTGATTGGCATTCTGGCTTCGCGGGTGGTGGAGCGGACTGGATTGCCGGCGCTGGTGATTGCACATGAAGACGGCGTTGCGCATGGTTCCGGCCGCTCCGTGCATGGCTTTGCGTTGCTGGATGCGTTGACCGCCGCGCATGAGGTGGACGGTAAACTTTTCACGCGATTTGGCGGGCATGCAGCTGCGGCTGGCTTTACTCTGCCGAGCGAGCTTGTGCCGGAACTGAAGCGTCGTATTGCCGACTATGCCGCGCAACACATGACCGATGAAATGATGGCTGCGGAAATTGGCTGCGATGCCGAGTTGCCGCTCGACCGCATCACGCCGGCGCTGGCCACCTGGTTAAGCCGCTTTGAACCCTTCGGCGCGGGCAATCATGAGCCGGTCTTTATTGCGCGGCGGGTACGCATTGCCGGCGAGCCGCGCATCTTGAAGGAACGTCACCTGCGGATGAAGTTGCAGCAAGGCCCGCGTGGAGCCATGTACAACGCGCTGGGTTGGGGAATGGCGGAGCGGGTGGCCGCACAGCAACTGACCGCCGACGCAATGGTGGATATCGCCTATAAGATTCGCGAAAATACACACCCGGAGTTCGGCGGCCTGGAGTTGGAATTAGTGGATGTACAAATTTAAGAAGCAGCCATAACTCTCTACTGCTGCGGATAATAGCCTTCCCTCACCTGAATCTTACGATCATCCTTTTTTACGGTGACGGCAATTTTGCGGTAATCCACTGTGCTGCCGTTCTGGTCTGGCGTGTAGGTGAGCACATACTGGCTGGCAAGGTCGGTATCGATGGCGCAACCTCGATCGAGCAGCTTGTCTTACGGTTTGAGGAATCGTGGAAACACCCTGGCGCATCGATCGACGTATCAGCGCTGCCATCCATAGACGACTTCAAGGATGC
>CAIZGA010000107.1 GCA_903932385.1 uncultured Acidobacteriota bacterium | reverse complement strand
TCTTTTCTGCAGTTGACGGCACTCGTCGGCGGCGGCCTGATGCTGCGCAACGTCTTCAGCGTTCCGGCTATCGCGCAGCGGGGCAGCATGCCCGCGCTCACACCGAATGCCTTCATCAAAATTGCTCCCGACGGCATCGTCACCATCATGGCGAAGAACCCGGAGATTGGGCAGGGTATCAAAACATCTCTGCCAATGCTGATTGCCGACGAACTCGATGTCTCATGGAGCATGGTTCGCGTTGAGCAGGCCGACCTGAATGAGAAGCTCTATGGCGGTCAAAGTGCCGGCGGAAGTTTCTCCATTCCCAGCAACTACGACTCACTACGCCGCGTCGGCGCTGCCGGTCGCCAGTTGATGGTGCAGGCCGCAGCCCAGACATGGAATGTTCCCGAGACGGAATGCACCACATCTGCCGGTCGCGTGATTCACGCCAAGAGCAACCGCTCGCTCAGCTATGGCGAACTCGCTGCCAAAGCGGCCACCTTGCCGCCGCCGGATTTGAAGACCGTGAAGCTGAAAGATCCGAAGGACTTCACAATTATCGGCCACTCGAAAATCGCCGCCGACGCCAATGACATCGTTACCGGCCGTCAGATGTACGGCATTGATGTCGCTGTGCCGGGAATGCTCTACGCCGTCTTCCAGAAATGCCCGGTCTTTTCCGGCCGCGTAAAAAGCGCCAATTTAGATGAGATTCAAAAACTGCCTGGCGTTCGGCACGCATTCATCGTGGAAGGCAATGTGAAGCCCGGCGGTCCCGCTGCCAATAGCTACGCACTCGAACCTGGCGTCGCCATCGTCGCCGACTCGTGGTGGCAGGCGCAAAGCGCGCGCAAATCACTCAAGATTGATTGGGACACAACCGGCTGCCTGCTGCAAAACAGCCGCGACTTCCAGGCGCAGGCCGATAAACTTGCACAGCAAACTCCGGCCAATGTTTCCCGCAATGACGGCGACGCGGAAGCCGCCTTGAAGACAGCCGCCAAAGTTGTCGAGGCCTCGTACAGCTATCCCTTCATCGCCCACGCCACGCTGGAGCCGCAGAACACCACCGCCAGCTTCAAAGACGGCAAGATGGAAATCTGGACGCAGAGCCAGACGCCCGGTGGCGGTCTTACTTCGGTTTCACGCCTGCTCGGCATTGCGCCGGAAAATATTACCGTGCACCTCTTCCGCTCCGGCGGCGCCTTCGGTCGCAGACTGCAAAACGACTACATGCTGGAAGCAGCGTGGATTTCTAAAAGCATCTCTGCGCCGGTCAAGCTGCTCTGGTCGCGTGAAGACGATTTCGCGCACGACTTCTTCCGCCCCTCCGGCTATCAATATCTCAAGGCCGGCCTCGACGCCACTGGCAACCTGACAGCATGGCGACACAACTTCGTCACTTTCGGCAACGGCAATCGCACGGCATCCTCCGCCGATCTGCCCAAGGACATCTTCCCGGCGGATTTTGTCCCCAACTTTGCCATGTACATGACGGCCATGCCGCTGTGGATGAAGACCGGCGCGCTGCGTGCTCCCGGGCACAATGCCCATGCCTTCGTCGCGCAGGGCTTTATGGATGAAGTGGCCACCGCAGCCGGTCGTGATCCTCTGCATTTTCAGTTGGAACTGCTGAAGAATCAGGCAACAAAAATTGCTGCAGCCGACGAAGAGCCCCTCGAAGGCATGACGCCGGAACAGTCCCGCATCGCCCGTCTCGCACATCCCGATTCGCGCTTCAATGCCTATCGCATGCAGACATTACTTAAACTGGTGGATGAAAAATCAGGGTGGTCCACCCGCAAGGCAAAGCCGGGTGAAGGCTACGGGTTTGCATGCTGGTATTGCCATCTTGGCTACTTCGCCATCGTGGCCCATGTCAGCGTGAACGCCTCCAACCAAATCAAGGTGAATAAAATCTGGTCGGCGGGCGATATCGGCAGCGTCATCATCAACCCCGGCGCCGCAGAGAACATGGTGCAGGGTAGCGTCGTCGATGCCATGAGCGAAATGGACCAGGAAATCACCTTCGTCAACAGCGCCGTGGAGCAGGGCAATTACAACCAGCACATGATGCTGCGCATGCGACAGACACCGCCGGAGATTGAACTCTATTGGAGCCGCAGCAACTATGCCACCACCGGCCTCGGCGAACCCGCGATGCCGCCCGTCATTCCCGCCATCACCAATGCAGTTTTTGCAGCGACGGGCAAGCGCATCCGTTCGCTGCCGATTTCTGCTTCCGGCTTCAGCTTTATCTAGCTGCTTAAAAAGTAAAAGCGCAGAGCGATGTCGAATCACTCTGCGCTTTTCTGTTACTGAAAAATTATTCGCCGAGACTTTCCTCGCCCGCAACAGTGCGGTGACGACGCATCATGCAGATGGAACCCACCAGCACGCCGATGACCAGCGACAAAACGCAAAGCTCAACCATCGCGGCTTGGAACCGCGGCTGGCCTTCCGTAGTCCAGTTGGCAACCGCCGTCATCGATTCAGCTTGCATGGCCAGAACCAGAATGCGTCGGATGGTGGCAATCAGGCCGACAATCAGGAACGGCTCCACCACCAGTTTGTGCCAGCGTAGAGAGATGCGTACCGTGTGCAGAATTTCCACCAGCATCAGAACAAACAGCAACCGGTCAATGAGATCAAATACTTCCACTGTGCCGGTCCAGTCTTTGATGGACGCATACAGCAGGTTGATTGAACCCGCCACGCCCGCCAGTGCGCCGCCCAGCAGAATCAGTCCCAGCAGGCTGTACAAAATTACTTCCGCGTAGGAGAGTACTTCGCCGAAAAATCGGCGTGCTGCTTCTTCGATGGCAGAGCCAGGAACATGTTCTTGATTCATGAGTGTGGGGCGTCTTTCTAGTGCTTGGATTGTGCACCGCAAAACAGTTATACCAGATAGCAGAATTTTTTTACCCGGCAAAATTTACATTCGTAACGCGCCGGCGGATATAGCTGTTCCGCAGAACCAGACCTGTTCCACACTGGCGCGGCTCATTGCTGCATCCCAATGCAGTGCGATGACATCGGCACGCATGCCGGGCTTTAATTCGCCGCGTCCGCCCACCAGTCTTCCGGGATGTGAAGTCGCCATCGGCAGAATTTCACGCAACGGCAGGCCGCTCATCGCAGCGGCGCGTCCCAGGCATTCCACCAGCGGCAATGCAGCCCCGGCAAGTAAATCCGTCCCATCCATATAGAGTCGCCCGTCCTCGGTCAGCACCACACTGCCGCCAATCGGCTCGGTGTATTTGCCCGCAGGCATTCCAGCCAAGGCAACGCAATCCGAAACCAGAATGCTGTTCTCCACGCCCTTGGCACGAAGCATCGCACGAAAAACTTCCGGCGCAAGATGCAGACCGTCCGCAATGAACATCGCCTGCAAGCCGTCTTCTCCCAACTGGCTCCAGATTGGATTCGGATGCCGTTTCAGCACAGCCGCCATCGCGTTGCCCAGGTGTGTGGAGAGTGTTGCTCCGGCCTCTGCCGCAGCGCGAATTTCTTCCGTGCTGGCATGGGTGTGGCCGATCGATACCAACACGCCGCGCGAAACAAGATGCCGGATATATTCACAGCTGTTCGCGAAATGCGGCGACATCGTCACAATTCCGATGCGATTGCCTGATGCCGTCTGCCATTGCTCAAATTCATTCACATCCGGCGGGCGAACATCTTCCAGCGGGTGCGCGCCGCGATATCCATCCTGTGGAGAAATATGCGGCCCTTCCACATGAATCATTCCGATGCACGATGCTGCCAACGGGTCCTGCGCGCAACACACGGCAATGTTCCGTAGCCGTGTCAGCAAATCTTCTTTGGATGCGGTAATCAGCGTCGGCGCAAATGTGGTCACACCGGTTAGCAGCATCTCCCGCGCAATTGCAGATACGGTCTGCGGAGTCATCGTGGCAGAATTTAAATCGTGGCCGCGATAGCCATTCACTTGCAGGTCAACCAGGCCCGCGCTCAGCCACGGCCCGCTCTCGGCGCATCCCGGCTCCACGCTTTCAATCATGCCGTCGCGCGCAACAATGCAGATGGTCTTGCCCGTCAGAATGTCGCGTCCGTCAATGATGGTCGGATCCATATTTTTCGTGATGGTTCGCTTACAACAACGTAGCCGCATCCTTGTCGAGATAGACAATGCAATTCTTGTGCGTTCTCAATGCCGTCGCCGGACATGTACCACTGATTTCTTCATGCACCATATCGCGCACCGCCTGCTTCTTCAACCCACCCGGGACAGAGCAGAACATCCGTTCCGCAGCCAACAACGCCGGCACCGTCAATGTAATCGCATGCGTGGGTACATCTTCAATGCGCGCAAAACATTTGTCATCCACCTGCTGCTGACGACAAGCCATGTCCAGCGCAACAATCTTCACGCTCGCAGGGTCCTGTAAATCCGCCGGTGGATCGTTGAATGCCAAATGCCCATTGCTGCCAATTCCCAGCAGACACAAATCGATCGGCGCCTCGGCCAATAGCGCCGCGTAGCTCTTGCATGCCGCTTCCGGGTCCGCGCCCGGAACAATCAGATGCGTGGCCGCAAATGGCAGCTGGTTGAAAATCGCAGACTTCAGCCACTCGCTAAACAGCTGCGGAGTGCCTTCCGGCAAACCGATGTACTCGTCCATATGGAAAGCGGTCACCCGCGACCAGTCAATGCCTGGCTGCGCAATCAATGCCTTCAGCGTTTCAGACTGGCTGGGAGCCGCTGCAAAAATCATCCGCACGCCATCCTGTTTCGCCAGTCGCGAACGCAACTCCTCGGCAATATCTTCAGCCGCGGCGCGTCCCATTTCCTGCCGCGTTTCATAGGTGTGGAGATTCATATTCGCTGCCTGCGTGGGAAGTGGATGACTCATCTGCGTGGACTCCTGACAACAATTGTACATACCGAACTTCCGCCCGCATGGCGTGATACTGTAACTCTCATGCTGAATCCCACTCGTTCGCTTCTCTGCGGTTTTGCCCTGCTAACCGCCGCGTTTTCCGCCACCGCGCAGTCGCCCTCCATCGTCCCGGTGCCGCGCAGCGCTGTCTCCAAGCCCGGCACATTGCAGATTAAAGACGGCGCCGTGATTGCCTATTCCGCAAAAGATTCCGCAGCCAAATTCGATGCCGAATATCTCGCTTCGCTGGTGCAGCGTACGCGCGGCATCCGCCTCATGCCGCAGGCCGTCGCCTCCACCGCGACTTCCCATGCGGCCATTGCTCTTGCGCGACCATCAATTACTACAGCAAGCTGGGCAACAGAATTCTACGAACTAACGGTCTCCGCATCGCAAATCAACATCATCGCCGGTGATGATGCCGGCCTCTTTTACGGCACTGTTTCACTTTGGCAACTGCTCACCGCCGATGAAGCCGCCAGTGGTCCCGCAATTCTGCACGCTGTTGATATCAACGACGCACCGCAACTTCGCTGGCGCGGCATCATGCTCGACTCGGCCCGTCACATGCAGCCCATCGAATTTATCTACAACCTTGTTGACTGGATGGCGCTGGAAAAACTCAACACGCTGCACTGGCATCTCACTGATGATCAAGGCTGGCGGCTGGAAATCAAACGCTATCCCAAACTCACTCAGGTCGGCGGATTCCGCACCCTCTACAGCCCCACCGGTTCTCTCGGCGGTGCTGCAGGCATCACGCAGCAGTCGCTCCACTACGGTGGCTTCTACACGCAGCAGCAGGTGCGCGAACTCGTCGCCTACGCGGCCAAACGCAACATCACCATCGTGCCGG
>CAIZGA010000106.1 GCA_903932385.1 uncultured Acidobacteriota bacterium | reverse complement strand
CGCACTAATCACCAGCTATTGCAGCACCAACTCTTTCCGAGCTGCATGGTAGCACCCACAGCCCGCCTATTTCTTCCTGCCGATTTTATGTTTGATCTACGCCGCCTTCGTTGCCCTCACACGTTCGGCAACACTCCCCGCCGCAATCACTGGCGGACTCTTCTGTTACAACCTCACAACCATAACTCAATCAAAAATTTCTTTGCCGCTACAAAGCTGTCTCCCCGCATTGGTTGTTTTATTCCTGCTCACGTTTGCCGCTACTCGCTGGCGTCGCAATCAGAAGCTATCTCTCGGCCTTGCAGAAAGCAGTCACGGCCGCGCTACCAGCCAAGTTGTGGCCAACCTCGGAGTCGCTTGTGGTGGAATTTTAATTTTGCTTGCGTTCATTGTTTATTTACTCAGCAGCAGCCTGTTTCAAACTCATTCCATCCAGATGCTGGTCTCTATAATGCTCTCCAGCCACCTTGCCGCACTTGCAGAAGCCACCGCAGACACGCTCTCGTCAGAAATCGGTCAGGCCATCGGCGGTCGCACGTGGATGCTCACCACCTTCCGCCCAGTAGCCGTCGGCATCGACGGCGGCGTCAGCCTCCTCGGCACACTCGCAGGCCTGTCTGGCGCGGCGCTCGTTACACTCACCGGAACACTGGCCATGCACCTGCCGCCGCGCACAGCTCTACTCGCTTTCGCCGGCGCCGCCTTCGGCCTGTTTTTCGACAGCCTTCTCGGCGCCACGCTCGAACGCCGCGGCCTGATCAATAATGATGTGGTGAATTTTCTCTCAACCCTCGCCGCCGCACTCTTCGCCGCCGCGTTGTTGATGCTCTAGCGCGCACCCTAGTGCAGGTGCATCCGCCATGCCGTGTAGCTCAGCACTTCATGTGCCACGCGTTCAAACTGGTCCAGCCGACCCACATGGCTGCGCTCCAGCCGCGGCGACGTGTACACCGTCAGCCCGGCGGCGCGGCACAACTCGCGGATTCGAAACAAATGCGTTGCATCGCTCACCACCACCAGGGTGGCAAACTTATGTTCTGCCGCAATCTGCTGCAACCGCAACACGCTCTGCTCGGTGTCGCTGCTCAGCGTCTCGGCAATCAGCGCATTCGCCGGCACGCCGCGCGCCAGCAGATAATCAAATCCCACTTCGCCTTCGCTGTTCGGCACACCCGCCGGCAGCGTCAAATCGCGCCCGCCGCCAAGCGTAATAATGTACGGCGCAACTTTGTGCTGGTACAAATCCAATGCGTGGTCCAGCCGCGCATGCAACACCGGCGAAGGATGTCCGCCATATTCCGCCGCGCCAAAGACCGCAATCGCATCCGCCGGTTGCTGGTCGTCCACTGAGGCGACGCGCACAATCTGCCAGTACACCCAGCCGAACCACACCGCCGCAGTCAGCAAGACTGCAGCCAGCAGCAACTCCGCCAGCCGCGCCAGAAAGCCGCCCGAATTTTTTCTGCGCCGCGTCGCTGCCATGGCCTGTCCCTAGCTTTTAATTGTTCTGGATTTTCTCGGTGCTACCAGTATGCGATATCAGCGCTGCAAAGCCAACGCAATTTCATGCGTTGGGATGGCCCCTTCGCGCAGCACCTGCCAGTTGTCTCCGCCGCCGCTCAGGTCCACAATCGTCG
>CAIZGA010000105.1 GCA_903932385.1 uncultured Acidobacteriota bacterium | reverse complement strand
GGTTATCTGGCCGGCGGTATGATTGGCGAACGCTACGGCTGGCAGATGCCGTTTTTCGCCAGTGCAATACCGGGCCTGCTGTTGGCGTTGCTGCTGTTTTTTGTTCGCGAACCGAAACGCGGCGCGAGCGAAGCTGCGAAGCCGAGCGTGAATCGCAGCACCGTCAGCGGACTCGCGCGCAACCCGGCATATCTCTACGCCAGCATCGGCATGGCGATGACGGTGTTTTCCATGGGCGGCATCTCGGCGTGGATCCCGGAATTTTTTCATCGCGAAGGCGGGTACAGCGTGGGCCACGCGGCCTTTGTGTTGGGCGCGGTGACTGCTGCCACGGGAATACTGGGAACGGCAACAGGCGGTTGGCTGGCACATCGCTGGCTGCGGCACGACCATCGCGCGCTCTACCTCGTCTCTGCGTGGAGTTCGCTGCTGGCCATTCCGCCGGCGATGCTGGCCTTCTTCGGACCGCGATGGGCCATGCTGCCTGGCATTGCGCTGGCTGAGTTCTGCATTTTTCTCAGTACCGGCCCGCTGAACACGGCGATTGTAAATTCGGTAAGTGCAGTGGTGCGTTCGACGGCGATTGCGGTGGAATTGTTTTTGATTCATGCGCTGGGCGATGCGCCGTCGCCCTGGCTGATTGGCCGCGTCAGCGACCTGAGCAATCTTCGCATCGGCATGGCGTTGACGCTGGTGGCGTTGGTGGTCGCGACAATATTATTGTTCCGCGGCGCGCGCTACGCACAGCCGATTGAATCAGCTACTACGAATTAATTCACTACTGAACGCTGAGTGGTTTTGGTTTGCTGGCCCCGTTACCGTTGCCGTTGCGCAGATTTGGATCGCGGAATGCGAGTGAGTGTTCGCTGGCGCTGTAGCGCTGCAGTAGTGCAGGGTTCGGCCGGAATTTTTCCGGTCCGCCATGCAACTGGCGCGCATGGGTCAGCATGATTTCGCGGTGGTCGGGAAAGCTGCGCACCTTGCCGCGGATTTGAATGTCAGCACCCACCAGCGGCGTCAGCGCCCCTACATCGCGGGCGTCTTCGGCCAGGCTGATGATGGTGAATCGACACTCAGCATTCGGCGTTTGCGGACTGCACACATCCAGAAAGCGCGTGCCGGAACGCAACTGCACCACGTTGTACACATGGGCGCGAACGCAAACTTCTTTATTGATGGAGGCGGCTGTGGCTTCCGGCGCGATGCAGGGAAGCGAGGCGGCTGAAATCGGCAGGGAAGTGAACAGAAAAATAAAACAGCGAATCCCGATGCGCATGGTCGTCCTCTGGCAGAGCAAACGGAAATCTACAGCAAAAGACTTTTAGTGTGTTCCGACGGGCTCAGCTTTTTTCTCGCTGCCGTAGCGATTATCCACATAGTTATCGAGAATCTCGCGGAACTCGGCGATGATGTTGTCGCCGCGCAGCGTGGTCTTCAGCTTGCCGTCTACGTAGACCGGTGCGACTGGATCTTCGAAAGTTCCGGGGAGCGAGATGCCGATGTTGGCATGCTTCGATTCGCCGGGGCCGTTGACGACGCATCCCATCACGGCAAGTTTCAGTTCCTCAACGCCGGGATATTTTTTCTTCCACTCAGGCATGGAGTCGCGGAGATAATCCTGTACCTGCTGGGCCAGCTCCTGGAAGTAGGTGCTGGTGGTGCGGCCGCAACCGGGGCAGCTGGTAACTTGCGGCGTAAAGCTGCGCAGCGAAAGCGATTGCAAAATCTGTTGCGCGCAGAGAACTTCTGCAGCGCGGTCGCCGCCCGGTTCGGGAGTAAGCGAAACACGGATGGTGTCTCCGATGCCGGCGAGCAACAGCGGGGCCAGGCCGGCAGTGGAAGCAACCGTACCCTTCATGCCCATGCCGGCTTCGGTCAGGCCGAGGTGCAGGGGATAATCGCATCGGCGGGCCAGTTCGGTGTAAACGTCAATCAAGTCACGCACACCGGAAACTTTTGCGCTGAGAATAATCTGGTCATGGCGCAGGCCGTAGCGTTCGGCAACGGCGGCATTGTCCAACGCGCTCACCACCATCGCTTCCAGCATCACGTCACGCGCTTCAAGCGGTCGCGAAGATTTTGAATTCTCATCCATCATGCGCGTCAGCAACGCCTGGTCCAGCGAGCCCCAGTTGACGCCGATGCGTACCGGCTTCTGGTTTTCAACGGCGCACTCCACCATGGTGCGGAAGTTGTCGTCGTCTTTGCGGCCGATGGAGACATTGCCGGGATTGATGCGGTATTTCGAAAGCGCCTTGGCGCAGTCAGGATATTTCTTCAGCAGGATGTGGCCGTTGTAGTGGAAGTCGCCGATGATGGGCGTCTCCCAACCACGCTTGCGGATGCCTTCCACAATGTGCGGCACGGCTTTGGCCGCTTCTTCCGTGTTCACCGTGATGCGGACCATCTCCGAACCGGCGCGGGCGAGGGATGCTACCTGCAGGATGGTGCTTTCAGCGTCGGCGGTGTCCGTGTTGGTCATGGACTGCACGACGATGGGTGCGTCAGAACCGACGCGGATACTGCCGATTTGTGCGGTGACGCTTTTTCTGCGGTATACAGGTGGCATAGTGGCTAGGTCTGATTTTACCACCGCTTCGTAATACACTTGAAGCGGCGCAGCGTTGATGCAGGATGGCCCTGTAGCTCAGGTGGCCCGGCCGTAAGGACGGCGGAACGAGCTCAACGGTTTCCGTGGGAACCGTTGCAAAGTATGAACAAGGATGGCCCTGTAGCTCAGGTGGCCCGGCCGTAAGGACGGCGAAACGAGCTCAACGGTTTCCGTGGGAACCGTTGCAAAGTATGAACAAGGATGGCCCTGTAGCTCAGGTGG